>NZ_RZPQ01000389.1:0-5496 GCF_003999135.1 Mesorhizobium sp. M7A.F.Ca.CA.004.06.1.1
AAGCTGAATGGCGCGCACATCGGTCTGGGTGATGGTGATCTTCGGCCCATCTTCCGTCAATGCGGCAGAGCCTTCCTTCAGCACGTAGGAGAAGGTGCGGCCGTTGGCGGTGACGCGCGGCGAACGGGCCGAAAGCCCGCCGTCGATGACGCCGTCCTCGGAAATGATGCCGGCGAGATACATCTCCGCCACCACTTCGATGATGCCGGAACCGCAGATGCCGGTGACGCCGGTTGCCTGGACGCTTTCCAGGAAGCCCGGCTCGTCGGACCACAGCTCAGAGCCGATGACGCGGTATTTTGGTTCCAGTGTATCGGGATCGATGCGCACACGCTCGATGGCGCCCGGTGCTGCGCGCTGGCCGCCGGAGATTTCGGCACCCTCGAAGGCAGGGCCTGTGGGCGAGGAGGCCGCAACCACACGCTGGCGATTGCCGAGTACGATCTCGGCATTGGTACCGACATCGACGATCAGCATCATCTCGTCCTGGCGATGCGGGCCTTCCGACAGCGTCACCGCCGCCGCGTCCGCTCCGACATGGCCGGCGATGCAAGGCAGCATGTAGAGCCTGGCGCCCTGGTTGAGCTTCAGGCCGATGTCGGATGCCTTGATGTGCACAGCGCCCGAAACGGCCAGCGCAAAGGGCGCGCCGCCAAGCTCGGTCGGATCGATGCCGAGGAACAGATGGTGCATGATCGGATTGCCGACGAAGACGCTGTCCAGGATGTCGTTGCGCTGGACATTGCCTTCGGCGCAGACCTTGTCGACCAGCCCGGAGATTGCCTCACGCACGGCGACCGTCATGCCTTCGCGGCCGTCAGGATTCATCATCACATAGGAGACGCGGCTCATCAGATCCTCGCCGAAGCGGATCTGCGGGTTCGAGGTGCCGGAGGAGGCGGCGACGCGGCCCGACAGCAGCGACACCAGATGCATGGCGATGGTGGTCGAGCCGATGTCGCAGGCGAGACCGTAGGCCTCGTTCTTGAGGCCGGGCCAAAGTGCTACGACGCGCGCGGTCTCCGAATCGGCATCCTTGTAGATGGCGGCGGTCGCGGTCCAGTTGCCCTTGCGCAGGATACCTTGCACCTGCGGCAGCAGATAAAAATCGAAATCAAGGCTTTTCAGGCCCCAATCGTGCATCAGCGCGATCTTCAGCCGGTCGAGATCGCCAAGCGGCTTGTGCATGTCGGGTTCTTCGATCTCGACATAGCACATGCGGATCGCCGCATCGCGGGCGATCACCCTGGTGTCGGCATCCTTGCGGATGGTCTGCGCGTTGATGACCGTGTCCTGCGGCACGTCGATGACGAGGTCGCCGAGAATCTGCGCCGAGCAGGAGAGGCGGCGCCGTTCGGGCAGGCCACGGACGCGCTCATAGCGCTCTTCCTTGGCGCCCTTGGGCGTGATGTGGTCGTTGGAGGAGGTGATCTTGTGCTTGGCGAAATTGCCTTCCTGCACTTCGATCTGGCAGCGTCCGCAAGTGGCGCGTCCGCCGCAGACGCTTTCGACATAGACGCCTAGCTGGCGCGCGGCATCGAGCACCGGCGTGCCGACAGGAAAACGCCCGCGCTTGCCGGACGGCATGAACAGCACGAGCGGGTCGGTGATGTTGGCAGGTGAGTTCACGATTGCGCGCTTATCCTCGGCCCATCCGGGCTTCACGGCCGCCACGGCGGCGGCCGCCATTGCCGGCGCCGTCGCCCGGCGCATTGACTTGCGTCGGGGCGGCAACGGCCTGGCCGCCTTCGGCCGGCTTGTAATCCTTATAGGTGCGGATCCAGTTGGTGCAGTTCTCGTCGGTGCCGTTCAGCACATTCGCGCCGCGCACGGCTTCCATTTCCTGCGGGCGCACCGGGTTCATGATCGCCGAGGTCATGCCGGCGCCGATAACCATCGGAATGAAGGCAGCGTTGATGCCATGGCGATGCGGCAGGCCGAACGAGATGTTGGACAGGCCACAGGTGGTGTTGACCTTGAGCTCTTCACGCAGGCGGCGCAGCAGCGCGAAGACCTGGCGGCCGGCATCGCCCAGCGCGCCGATCGGCATCACCAGCGGGTCGACGACGACGTCATGCGCCGGAATGCCGAAATCGGCGCAGCGCTCGACGATCTTCTTGGCGACGGCGAAACGCACGTCCGGATCCATTGAAATGCCCGTCTCGTCGTTGGAGATGGCGACGACCGGCACGTTGTACTTCTTGACCAGCGGCAGGATGGCTTCGAGCTTTTCTTCCTCGCCGGTGACGGAGTTGACCAGCGGACGGCCCTTGGCGACCTTGAGTGCTGCTTCGATCGCGGCGGTGACGGAACTGTCGATCGACAGCGGCAGGTCGACCAGCCCCTGCACGATCTCCAGCGTCTGCACCAAAAGGCCGGGTTCGGTCTCGTTCGGGTTAACCGAAGTGACGCCGGCGTTGACATCGAGCATGGTGGCGCCGCAGGCTGCCTGCTCGAGTGCGTCCCGGATGACGGTGTCGAAATTGCCCGCGATCATCTCGGCGGCCAGCTTCTTGCGGCCGGTCGGGTTGATGCGTTCACCGATCACGCAGAACGGCTGATCGAAGCCGATGATGATTTCTCGTGTCGCCGAGGCGACGATGGTACGGGTCATGGAATTCTCTCCGCCGTGATATAAAGATTTCTTTATATCGTTATCTGCTTTCGTTCAAGCGAATGGGTGGCCGTCCGCGCCGTCAATGCGCGGTCTTCACCATGTCCACCTGCGTTTCGGTAATGTCGTCGTGCAAGATGCTGTCGAGCCGGTCGGCGACGAGCTGATCGTCGCGGCGGATCTCACGTTTCCACGGCTGGCGGCCCTTCAGCACGCCCGATTCATCGACGATCTCGGCGACATATTCCTCCTGCCGGTAGGCCATCACATGGACGCCGGAAACGCCTGATATTTCCTTCACCTCGTTGATGATGTCGATGCAGAGTTGCTTGCCTTCCTTTTTCTGGTCCTGGGCGCCTTCCAGCCGCTTGATGACAGAATCGGGAATATGGATGCCCGGCACGTTCGAGCGGATCCACTTGGCCGTCTTGGCCGAGGCCAGCGGCCCGACGCCAACCAGGATGAAGCATTTTTCGGTGTAGCCGAGGTCGCGCACCTTTTGCATGTAGCTGCGGAACATCGGCACGTCGAAGCAATACTGGCTCTGCACGAATTGCGCGCCGGCGGCGATCTTCTTGCCCAGCCGATGCGGCCGGAAGTCGATCGGCGGCGCGAATGGGTTGATCGCGGCTCCGAGGAAAAGCTGCGGTGGCGTCGTCAGCTTGCGGCCGGACAGGAACTTGCCATTGTCGCGCATGATGCGGCAGGTCTCGAGCAGCGACATGCAGTCGAGGTCGAACACCGGCTTGGCGCCGGGCTGGTCGCCGGCCTGCACACCGTCTCCGGTCAGGCACAGCATGTTGGCGACGCCCATCGCGGCCCCGCCCAGCACGTCGCCCTGGATGGCGATGCGGTTCTTGTCGCGGCAGGCGATCTGCATGATCGGCGCATAGCCCATGCGGGTCAAAAGCGCGCAGATACCGACCGACGACATGTGGCAATTGGCGCCCGAGGCGTCGACGGCGTTGATGGCATCGACCCAGCCGTCGAAGATCTTGGCGCGGTTATAGACGTCTTCCGGATCGGCGCTGTCGGGCGGGTTGAGCTCGGTGGTGACGGCGAACTCGCCGCGCCGCAGGACGCGCTCCAGCCGGCCGCGCGAGGTGTGGCCGGGCAGGGGTTCGAGCGGCAGGTGGATGCCGGCCGGGTTCTCGTCGATCTGGCGTCCGATCATGCCGGTGCCCCGGTGTTTGCCGTCTCATTTTTGGCGGCAGCGGCCGCTTCGCGTGCGGCGGCCGCCTGCGCGGTCACCCGCAGCCAGGCCGATGTTTCGCGCAGCGACTGGTCGACCGGCTTCTGCACGGTCAGGATCCTGTCGCCGTGCACCATGTTCTGCGAGCCTTCCCAGGCTTTGACCCAGACGCAGGGCATATCGGGCTCGACCTCGCAATTGCCGTTGGCGCGGACGCCGCCGCAAGGACCGTTGCGCAATTGCTTGGGGCAGTTCATCGGGCACGACATGCCGGTCGAGGACAATATGCACTGGCCGCACATGCGGCAGTCGAACATGAAGCCCTTGACGCGCTTCTCGACGAATTTGATCGGCCCTTCGACGCGGCCGTAACCTATGCCCTTCCACAAGGGATGGAGGAGCAGGAACATGTCGGCGAATTTGGCGTAGAACCATTCGAGTAATCGCGAGTGCCGCACAGACCATAATCTGACCGCAAAGGAACGCTGCACGCGCCGCTGCGGCGATACGTCGGCCGGCTTGTAGTCGGATTTCGGCGCTGCCTTTTTGACCAGAGTGGCCTGGGTAACCGGCTGGACAACCCTTTGGCCATCCTTGGCAGGAATGGTTTCAGACATTTTCTTTGCCGCCTGCCTTGACCAGGGCGACCAGCCGCTCGCGGTCGTATTTCGTGTCGATATCGTTGAATGCCTTCTCGACCTCGGCTTCGAGGTCATCGCCGACCGGGACGGGATCGGCCTTGCGCCATTCGGCCAGATAATCGTCGGTGCCGCCGGCGCCAGTGCGCATCGCGCACATGTCGATCGCCTCGGTGAAGCGCAGCGGCAGCTCGCGCTTGGCGTTCTGCCGGCCCTTTTTGACGATGATTTGGGCTGGGATGTCGCGCCAGTAGACGACGATCAGATCGGCCATGAATTCTCACTCCTCGTTCTGCGAGCATTGCCGGAAGCGCAGTGGGGCCGCTTGTTATGGGACGACGCGCGCGCATTCAAAAGCGACGCATTTGGATGTCGTAAAATGAAAGGTGTGATTATTCGTTTCCGGCGTCTGCCGGCGCCCGGTTCGAGGCGTCGGAAAAGCCGGCTCACGGCGTGCGGATCCTGACGAGGAATGCGCTACCAGATGCCGGTTCTCAGGCCAGTCCAGAGATAGAACCAGATCGTCGGATGATACCATTGCTGTGATGGCAGACCGGGGTCGACGGTGGTGATTTTTCCGGCCAGAACATCGCTGACCGCCTCGACGCAGATGTCGCGCGAGAACGCGGCCTGGCGCAACGCGTAGCTGGAGATGGTGTCGCCGCGTTTCGGTTGACCGCGCACCTGTTTCAGCACGGCGCCCGTATCGACGCCGGCATCGACCAGATGCACGGTGGTGCCGAAATTCTGCGGGTCGCCTGACGTCAACGCCCAGTAGCCACCGTTCATGCCGCGGTATTTCGGCGTGATGCCGGCGTGATAGTTGAGCACCGGGCAAGGCATCCGGGCAAGCATGTCCTTCGACAACAGCCTGCAGCCATTAAGCAGGACAACGCCAGGCTGGATCTTCTTGATCGCTTCGAGGCATTCCGGCCCGTTGGCTGAGGCGACATGGATGATTTCCTGATCCCGCCGCGGCTCGACCTCGAGCTTTTCCTCGGCAATCAGCCGGGCGGCATGGCTGGCGAGAAGCCGTTTGCCCAGTCTGCTGA
>NZ_RZPQ01000038.1:0-17601 GCF_003999135.1 Mesorhizobium sp. M7A.F.Ca.CA.004.06.1.1
GTTCACGGATCGCCTGCCAGGCCGCGCGAAGCGGTGCGAAATCAAGCTCCTCCGACCGGAACAATCGCTCCGCCGAAGCCAGGTGCTGCTCTGCCGCGGCGACCTCGCCGCGCCCGGCCAGATTGGACAGCAGTGCTGCATGCGCACGCGTGTCGAACGGCGCCAGTTCCACCCATGTGTCGAGATGGGCGATCGCCTCGTCACTATGCGCCGGCAGGCTCGCGACAAGCCGTTCCAGCACGGCGGCATGGCAAGCGCTGAAGCGGCGGCGCTGCGCGATCAGCCAGCTGTTGAAATGCGGGCTGCGCTCGAGCTCCAGCCCGTCGAGGAAATCGCCGGCAAACAGTTTGGCCAGCGCCCGCAAGCGGCCGACATCAAGCGTGCCGATCCCTTGCGCGGCGGCGCGGCTGACCTCCAGCGCATCGACCAGGCAATCGCTCAGATCGAGTGCTACCGTGTCGCCCTGTGTCACGACCCGGTGTCGGCCCGGCGCGTCGAGTGCGCCGCGCAGCTTGCTCAGGCACCAGCGCAGCTCGCCCCTTGGATCGTTCGGCACGTCCCACAGCAGCTCGCACAGACGGCTGCGGCTGACAGGATGCGGCGCCAGCGCCAGATAGGCCAACAGAGCGCGCAGCTTGCGTGACGACGGCAACGTAACCGGCACGTCATTGCGGGAGATCGCCAGCGGTCCGAGCAGGCGCACGGAAAGGACCGGCATGTCGCCGTCCGGCCTCGATCGGCTGGATTCCACGTGCGTTTCCACGCCTGCTCCCACGCTGGCCTGTCGGCCTCTCCTGTATCACCAAACACGACACGGCGCATCCGGCAGCGGATTTCAGCGCCGGATGCAGCCATTGCCGCTGTGCGGCATGTCAGTCCTAGCGCGGCAAGGTCACCAAACCTCGTCGCCCAACCCGCCGGTTTGTAACCGGCCCGTGAAGACAAAACGCGATGACAATCAAGGAGACCAAGATGTTGCAGCAGCAGAAGATCAGAACCACGGCCGGGCGCGGCCGCTTGTTCGACAGCATTCTCGACACCGTCGGCGACACGCCGGTGGTGCGCATCAACAATCTCGGACCGGCCCACGCGACGATCTACGTCAAGGCCGAGTACTTCAATCCCGGTGCTTCGGTGAAGGACCGGCTGGCGCTCAACATCATCGAGGAGGGCGAGCGCAGCGGTGCGCTGAAGCCGGGCCAGACAGTTGTCGAGGCGACCAGCGGCAACACCGGCATTGGCCTCGCCATGGTCTGCGCGCAGAAGGGCTATCCGCTGGTCGTCACCATGGCCGACAGTTTTTCGGTCGAGCGCCGCAAGCTGATGCGCATGCTGGGCGCCAAGGTGGTGCTGACGCCGCGCGCCGAAAAAGGTTTCGGCATGTACAAGAAGGCGGTGGAACTGGCCGAGGCCAATGGCTGGTTCCTCGCCCGCCAGTTCGAGACGGCCGCCAATGCCGCCATCCACGAGGCGACGACGGCGCGCGAGATCGTCAATGATTTCGCCGGCTCGCGGCTAGATTGCTTCGTCACCGGCTATGGCACCGGCGGCACGGTGGTAGGCGTGGCGCGCGTGCTGCGCCGCGAGCGCCCGGAAACCCGCATCGTGCTCTCCGAGCCGGCCAACGCGCAGCTCATCGGCAGCGGCAAGGTCCAGCAGCGCGGCGCCGATGGTGCCCCCGCCGCCAGCCATCCGGCCTTCGAGCCGCACCCGATCCAGGGCTGGACGCCGGACTTCATCCCCAACGTGCTGCAGGAGGCGATCGACACTAGCCTCTATGACGAGGTGATGCCGATCGCCGGGCCCGAGGGCATCAAATGGGCCAGGGAACTGGCGCGGAAAGAGGGCATCTTCACCGGCATTTCCGGCGGCGCCACCTTCGCCGTGGCACGGCAGGTCGCGGAGAAGGCGCCGGCCGGCGCGGTGATCCTGTGCATGCTGCCCGACACCGGCGAGCGCTACATGTCGACGCCGCTGTTCGATGGCATCGAGGCCGAGATGGATGCCGAGGAGGCCGCCCTGTCGCGCTCGACGCCCGGCTGCCAGTTCCCGGCGACTTGACGGGAGATCTGGTATGGACGCCATGCAAGAAAACCTCGGCCTGGTGGCCGAGGAAACGCTCGATCCCCTAGACTGGGCCGATGTGCAGGCCCTGTCGCACCGCGTCATCGACGATGCGGTCGATTATCTCCGCGATGTGCGCGACCGCCCGGTCTGGCGGGAGATGCCGGCCGATGTGAGAGAGGCCTTCTCGGCGCCGCTGCCGCGCTCGCCGGCGCCGCTTGCCGCCGTCTATGGCGAGGTCTCGCGCACGGTGATGTCCTATCCGATGGGCAACATCCATCCGCGCTTCTGGTCCTGGTACATGGGGTCGAGCAACTTCACGGGGGCGCTTGGCGATTTCCTGGCGGCCATCCAGGGCTCCAACCTCGGCGGCGGCAACCACGCGGCCGGGCTGATGGACAGCCAGGTGGTGAACTGGTGCAAGCAGATGCTGGGCTTTCCGGCTTCTGCCGGCGGCACGCTGGTCAGCGGCGGCTCGATGGCCAACATCATAGGGCTGACCGTGGCGCGCAACGTCAAGGCCGGCATCGACGTGCGCGAGCATGGCGTTGCTGCCATCGAGAAGCCGCTGCGCTTCTACGGCTCGGAGCAGATACACTCGTGCCACCGCAAGGCGATGGAGGCACTCGGCCTCGGCAACCGGGCACTGCGCCGCATCCCGACCGATAGCGGGCTGCGCATCGATATCGCTGCCTTGCGTGCGGCGATCACTGAGGACCGCGCAGCAGGGTTCAAGCCGGCCTGCGTCATCGGTACGGCCGGCACCGTCAACACCGGGGCGATCGACGATTTGCAGGCGCTTGCGAAGCTGGCACATGAGGAAGGCCTCTGGTTCCATGTCGACGGCTGCATCGGCGCGCTGATCGCCATTGCGCCTGAAAACGCGCATCGCGTCGCCGGCATCGAACGGGCGGATTCGGTCGCGCTCGATCCCCACAAATGGCTGCACGCCCCATTTGAGGTCGGCTGCGCCCTGGTCAGGGATGCCGCGGCGCATCGCCGGACCTTCGCGGTGACGCCGGAGTATCTCGAATCGACGCCGCGCGGCCTTGCTTCCGGCGAATGGCTGCATGATTACGGCCTGCAGACGTCGCGCGGTTTTCGCGCGCTGAAGGTGTGGATGGCGCTGAAGGAGCACGGCGTCGAGAAATTCGGCCGCCTGATCGACCAGAACATTGCCCAGGCCGTCTATCTTGCCGGCTTGATCGAGGCCGCGCCACAGTTGCAACTGGCGGCATCGCCGACCGTCAACATCGTCTGCTTCCGCTATCAGCCCGGTCTGACAGGCGAGGCTCTGAAGGCGCTCAACACGGAGATCATGCTGCGGCTGCAGGAACAGGGCATTGCGGCCCTTTCGGACACCACGGTGCATGGCGAGCACTGGTTGCGCGTGGCGATCACCAATCATCGCACACGGCGCGAGGATCTCGACCTTCTGGTGCATGAAACGGTGCGGCTGGGGCAAGACATCGCAACGCAGGGTTCCGCGCCTTCCTAGTTACGGGCAGGCATGCGATTCTGCCGCGATGATTCGGGAGATCCAGGTCGTGACGCTGTTTCGTATGGTTGCACTGGCGGCGCTGGTCTTCACCGCCTCGGCGCAGGCCGCAGACATGGCCTTCTTCGTGAAGAACCTGCGCAAGGAATCTGTCGCGGTCGAGCTGTTCAGCCGCGACCGTGAGACGGTCTGGCCGGGCAATGACAAGGTGTTCCTGATCGAACCCGAGTCGCAGAAATCCGTGCCGCTGTCCTGCAATCAGGGCGAACAAATCTGCTATGGCGCCTGGGCCGACGGCAACGACAGCCTCTCGGCCGGCGTCGGGCCGGACAATGACCAGCCCTGCGACACCTGCTGCTTCATCTGCGTGGAACACTCGACCGAGACGATCGATCTGGTGCCGTAGAGCGCGGAAGTTTCGTTGGACCCAAATTAAGTCAGGGATCGGCCCGTCCGGTCCACTTCCGCGATTCAGCGCTGCATGCAATGGTCGCCCCGCGGCCGGGTGGGCCGCATATTCGGGGGTTATCATGTTTCATGCCTATGCGCGCCGCATGCTGGCCGCGCTGTCCTTCGTCATGCTGGTTGCGTCGGCGGCGCAAGCCGACGATGTCACCTTCGCCATCAAGAACAGCCACCCGAACGCCATGCGCGTCGAGCTCTACAGCCAGGATCGCGACTATGTCTGGCCGGGCGAGGACAAGGACTATTTCCTCGACGACGGCGAGACCAAGCAGCTGCCGATATCCTGCAACGCGGGCGAATCGATCTGCTACGGCGCCTGGGTCGATGGCGACGAGGGCACCTATTGGGGCGTCGGTCCCGGCAACACGGAAAAATGCGAGGATTGCTGCTACACCTGTAGCGGCGGCGAGACCGAGGAGATCGAGCTGGTCCCCTGACCGGTTTGCCAGCTTGACGGTCTTCGGGCCGGAGCCATAGCCTGTGCAAATACCCAGCGCGCGCCGCCTCGAACTGTTCAGACGCGACGTGCTTCAGGCAAAAGGAGCCCAGCTATGGCCGGCATGGTCGAAAGCGACAAGATCGACGTCGGGTTTTCCGGCAAGCGCTGCATCCACTCGCGCAACTGCGTGCTCGGCGATCCGCATGTCTTCGTGCCCAACGCGCCGGGCCAATGGATCCATCCCGAAGCGGCCAGCGTCGAGAAGATCGTCGCCATCGCCGAAAGCTGCCCGTCGGGCGCCATCACCTATGTCAGGAAGGATGGCGGGCCGCAGGAGCAATCACCGGTGGTCAATACGGTGCGGCTGCGGGAAAACGGCCCGCTGGCGGTACACGCCGAGATCGTGCTCGACGGCGAGACTTCTTATCGTGCCACGCTCTGCCGCTGCGGCGCTTCGGAGAACAAGCCGTTCTGCGACGGCAGCCACAACAAATCCGGTTTTGCCGCCACCGGCGAGCCGCCGCTGAAGGACACGCTGGCGCTCGAAGCGAGGAACGGTCCGCTGAAAGTGACGCCGACCACCAATGGCCCGCTCAAGCTTGAGGGCAATCTCGAGATCGTCACCGGAACCGGCCATACGGTCGATCGTACGCAACGCGCCTTCCTCTGCCGCTGCGGCCATTCCGCCAACAAACCGTTCTGCGATGGGACGCACAAGAAGGTGGGGTTTGTGGGGTAGCTGCGATCTCCCTCCTTGAGGGGGAGATGGCCGGCAGGCCAGAGGGGGTCGTCTCGCGTAGAGCGCTGGCTTCCTCTTTCGCCTCGTATGAAGTCGCATCCAGTCTTGCCGACCCCCTCTGTCGCCTTTGGCGACATCTCCCCCTCGAGGGGGGAGATTACCCGTGGCCCAGCGCTCGCGGCTTTATCGCCCGCTCCGTATCGGCTAAGGGCAGGGACAAATAAATTGCCACCCGGACCGCCGCCAAAAATGACCGCCAAGACCAAGCCAAAGCCGCTGTTCCTCGGGATCGACACCGGCGGCACCTATACCGATGCCGTGTTGTGGTCTGAAACGGAAGGCCCGCAAGAAGGCCCGAACAAGGGCAAGGTGCTGGCCAAGGCCAAGGCGCTGACCACAAGGCATGATCTTGCCGTCGGCATTTCCGGCGCCGTCGATGCGGTGCTGCAGAAAGCCGGAACCGATCCGGCTCATATCAAGCTGGTGTCGATGTCGACGACGCTTGCCACCAACGCGCTTGTCGAGGGCCAGGGCGGCCGCGTCGCGCTGGTGATGATCGGCTTTTCCGAGGGCGACCTCGCCCGCGACGGGCTGAAGGCCGCGCTCGGCACCGATCCGGTGGTGTTTTGTCCGGGCGGCCACGACGTGCACGGCAATGCCGCCAGGCTCGATCTGTCCGGACTGGAAGCGGCGTTGCCGGAACTCGGCGCCTCGGTGTCCGGCTTTGCCGTCTGCGCCTATTTTGCCACCCGCAATCCGGCGCATGAGATCGCCGCCCGCGAGTTGATCCGCGAAAAGACAGGCCTGCCGGTCACATCGAGCCACGAGCTGTCGGCCAAGCTCGGCGGTCCGCGCCGGGCGCTGACCACTTTGCTCAACGCCAGGCTGATCTCGATGATCGACCGCCTGGTGGCGGCAACCGAAGGTTTTCTTGGAGAACGCAACATCGCGGCACCGCTGATGGTGGTGCGCGGCGATGGCGCGCTGGTTTCGGCCGCTTTTGCCCGCCAGCGGCCGATCGAGACCATCCTGTCCGGCCCGGCCGCCAGCCTGGTCGGCGCCCGCCACATGACCGGGCTCGACAATGCTGTGGTCTCCGACATCGGCGGCACCACAACCGACGTCGCCGTGCTCGACGGCGGCCGTCCCAGGCTCGACCCGGAAGGCGCCACCGTCGGCGGCTTCCGCACCATGGTCGAGGCTGTCGCCATGCGCACCTTCGGCCTCGGCGGCGATTCCGAAGTGACGCTGGAGGACGGCGTGCTCAACCCGAAGATCCTGCTCGGGCCGCGCCGCCTGGTGCCGCTGGCGCTGGCCGGCATGGCGCACGGTACAGCTGTCACCTCCGAACTCGAACGCCAGCTGCGGGCGCCCAATCCCGGCCGCATGGACGGCCGCTTCGCGGTGCGCACCGGCGTGCCGGACCGGCTCGCCGCAGGCCTGACCGGCGCCGAAGCCAAGCTCTACGAGCTGATTGGTGCCGTGCCGCTCGCCGTCGACAGGCTTTTGACCTCGAACGCGCAGAACGCGACGCTGAACCGGCTGGTGTCGCGCGGGCTGGTGCATGTCGCCGGCTTCACCCCGTCGGACGCTGCCCACGTGCTCGGCAAGCAGGCGAACTGGGATCCCATCGCCGCGCGCCTCGGCGCCGAACTGTTCGCCCGCAAGCGTGACGGCCGTGGCCAGAACATCGCAGCTTCGCCGGAAGCGATTTCGGAACGGGTGCTGGTGACGCTGACGCGCTGGTCGGCCGAGTATATCCTCGAGACCGCCTTTGCCGAGGATGGGCTCGATGGCGCGTCGACGGTGGCGCATGCCTTGGTGCAGCGCGCGGTCGACGCCCATCCCGGGATTGCCCGCCTGAGCGTTGCGCTCGACCGCCCGGTCATCGGCCTCGGCGCCTCGGCGCCGCTGCACTATGCCGGGCTGCCGCCGCTGATCGGCAATGACTGCGTGGTGCCCAGGGATACCGATGTCGCCAACGCGCTCGGCGCCGTCGTCGGCCAGGTCAGGGTTTCGGCCGAGGCGCGGGTCAGCCAGCCCATGGAAGGGCTGTTTCGTCTCGCCTCGGGCGAGACCGTGCGCGATTTCCTCGACGAGGCGACAGCGATCGCGGCGGCCGAGGCCGATGTCCGCGCCATCGTCGCGGAGCGCGCTATGGAGGCCGGCACCGACAGCGCCGAGATCGACGTCGCCACCGAATTCCGCGTCTCGACCGTCGAAGCCCAGCGCATGTTCATCGAGGCGCATGTGGTGGCGGTGGCCTCGGGAAGGCCAAGGATTGCGGTTTGAGCGGGGCGGCGAAATACGCCACCTTCACCCTAAGCTGAATTGACCCGGCAAACCTGACATGCCAAAGGCCCGCAAAGCCTTTCATCTGGAGTAGCCTGATGACCGACCGCATCGAGATCGCCGGATTGCGGATTGCCCGCGAGCTGCATGAGTTCGTGGCCAGGGAAGCGCTGCCGGGCACGGGCGTCGAAGCGGACGCCTTCTGGAACGGTTTTTCGGCCATCATCCATGATTTGGCGCCGAAGAACCGGGCGCTGCTGGCAAAGCGCGACGCCATCCAGGAACAGATAGACGGCTGGTATCGCGAGCATGGCGCGCCGGTCGACATGGAGGCCTACAAGGGCTTCCTGAAAGAAATCGGCTATCTCGTTCCCGAAGGCCCGGCCTTCAGCGTATCGACCGACAATGTCGACCCCGAAATTGCTGATGTTGCCGGACCGCAGCTGGTCGTGCCGGTGATGAATGCGCGCTATGCGCTCAACGCCGCCAATGCGCGCTGGGGTTCGCTCTACGACGCGCTCTACGGCACCGATGCCATCCCCGAAACGGATGGCGCCGAAAAGGGCAAGGGCTTCAATCCGGCGCGTGGCGCCAAGGTCGTTGCCTGGACGAAGACCTTTCTCGACGAGGCTGCCCCGCTCACCCTAGGCAAATGGGCCGGCGTCAATGGTCTGTCGCTGGCGCAAGGTGCCTTGCGGCTGAGCGCCGGCGCCGGCTCGACGACGCTGGCCGACCCCAGGCAATTCGTCGGCTACCGTGGCGACGCGGCCAATCCCGATGCGGTGCTGCTGGTGCGCAACGGCCTGCACATCGAGATCGCGATCGACCGCAACAACCAGATCGGCCGCACCGATCCGGCTGGCATCGCCGATGTCATCCTGGAATCGGCGCTGACCACCATCCAGGACTGCGAGGATTCGGTCGCGGCGGTGGATGCGCCAGACAAGGTCGTCATCTACCGCAACTGGCTCGGCCTGATGAAGGGCGATTTGGCGGAAGAGATCACCAAGGGCGGCAAGAGCTTTGTCCGCAAGCTCAATCCTGACCGCTCCTACACCGCGCCCGCCGGCGGCACGCTGACCGTGCCCGGCCGCTCGCTGATGCTGGTCAGGAATGTCGGCCACCTCATGACCAACCCGGCGATACTGGATCGCGACGGCAACGAGGTTCCGGAAGGCATCATGGATGCGGCGATGACGGCGCTGATCGCGCTGCACGATGTAGGGCCGAACGGCCGCCGCGCCAATTCCCGCGCGGGCTCGATGTATGTCGTGAAACCCAAGATGCATGGGCCCGACGAAGTCGCTTTCGCCGTCGAGATCTTCGACCGCGTCGAAGCGCTGCTCGGTATGGCCAGGAATACCATCAAGATGGGCATTATGGATGAGGAGCGGCGCACCACCGTCAACCTCAAGGAGGCGATCCGCGCCGCAAAAGCGCGCGTCGTGTTCATCAACACCGGCTTCCTCGACCGCACCGGCGACGAGATCCACACCTCGATGGAAGCCGGCCCGATGATCCGCAAGGGCGACATGAAGCAGGCCGCCTGGATTTCCGCCTACGAGGCGTGGAATGTCGACATCGGGCTGGAATGCGGCTTGGCCGGCCACGCCCAGATCGGTAAGGGCATGTGGGCGATGCCGGATTTGATGGCGGCGATGCTGGAACAGAAGATTGCCCACCCCAAGGCCGGCGCAAACACTGCCTGGGTGCCGTCGCCAACGGCGGCGACGCTGCATGCCACGCACTATCACAAGGTCGACGTCCACGCCGTGCAGGCGGCGCTGAAGAACCAGCCCAAGGCGAAGCTCGACGACATCCTGTCGGTGCCCGTGGCCGTGCGGCCGAACTGGTCGCCCGAAGACGTCCAGAAGGAACTCGACAACAACGCGCAGGGCATTCTTGGCTATGTCGTCCGCTGGATCGACCAGGGCGTCGGCTGCTCGAAAGTGCCTGACATCAACGATGTCGGCCTGATGGAAGACCGCGCCACATTGCGTATTTCCTCACAGCACATCGCCAACTGGCTGCACCACGGTGTGTGCAGCGAGGACCAGGTGATGGCGACGATGAAGCGCATGGCTGACATCGTCGACCGCCAGAACGAGGGCGACCCGCTTTACCAGCCGATGGCGGCCGATTTCGCCAAGTCGATCGCCTTCCAGGCCGCTTGTGACCTGGTCTTCAAGGGCCGCGTCCAGCCCAATGGCTACACCGAGCCGGTGCTGCACGCGCGGCGGCTGGAACTGAAGGCGCAGCAGAGCTGAATAGGCCAGTGTCGTGTATGGGCGGCGGGTTTTCGGCCTGCTTTCTCCGGGGTGAGGCGTCAGGGAGCTGTATGGTCCAGGAGCCGGATGGTGGGATCGCGACGGTGTTCGGAGTTGACCCGATCGACGCCTTCCACCGTAATCGCGATCGTCCCGTTTTCCACTCTTGCTATCCAGGCCTTCGCTTTCAGATACCAGAGATGAAATTCGAGATGCTCTCGCGGACAGCCTGATAAGCGTTCGAGCTCCACATCTCCGATCCCGGGATTGCTGACGTCGTGCCGGCGCTTCGCGTAAAGCAGCGACAGCAGCCTGGCCTGGATCACGACGTCACGCTCGATGCCTTTGGTGTTGCTGGCTTCCTCGGTCAATTCACGGCGAAGGCCGGCATGGTCCCTGTACGCGATGTCGTATTGTGCGCGTTTGACCGGATCCTTGAGCGTATTGTGGGCTTCCACGATTTCACTGAAACGGGCTTCATCGCCGGTTTCGCGATTGTCTGGATGAT
Source organism: Mesorhizobium sp. M7A.F.Ca.CA.004.06.1.1 (assembly GCF_003999135.1). Taxonomy (NCBI): domain Bacteria; kingdom Pseudomonadati; phylum Pseudomonadota; class Alphaproteobacteria; order Hyphomicrobiales; family Phyllobacteriaceae; genus Mesorhizobium; species Mesorhizobium sp. M7A.F.Ca.CA.004.06.1.1. The sequence goes on from NZ_RZPQ01000038.1 coordinate 10,273, forward strand.
AGCGCATCGCAAAATAGCGAAATATGCGCTCCAGCGTTTCCGAATTGGCGTTCGGGCTAACTTCCAAAACTTCGTAGTAGTCAATGAACATAGCGGGCTCCCCGGCCACACCATATTCGCATTGTCTAAATAAGGAATGTCAATGCGGAGGCCAGGACCTTGGTCCGACGCCGATGACATCCACGCTTTCTGGAAGAGGAAGAAAATGGCCGGCGTCCGGTCGGTGGGGGCCGTTGGGTGGTGAGGACGCCGGCCAAGCGGACAATCAGGTCCGCCGCACCGTGGAGATGATCGATTCGCGGAGGCCGGGTTATGGCGTGATCGCGGAAGGCAATGTGGCGAGGTCGGCTTGTCGGCGGACCTACGCCGCCTGCGCCATCCGCTCCGAGCTCATGCGGTAGGAGATCGCTTCGGCCAGATGGATTCGGCCGACGGTTTCGCTGGCGTCGAGATCGGCGAGCGTCCGCGCCACCTTCAGCACGCGATGATAGGCCCGCGCCGAAAAGGCGAGCTTTTCGCTGGCGTCCTTGAGCAGCGACAGGCCGGCGGCGTCCGGCATGGCGATCTCGTCGATGACCGAGGGCGCGCAATGCGCGTTGGTGGTGGCGCGGGTGGCGCCGAGCCGCTCGAAACGTTCGCGTTGGATGGTGCGGGCGCGTGCCACACGCAGCGCCACATCGGCACTTTTCTCCGCCCGGTCGGGCCGGATCAGGTCGCTGGCCGAGACCGCCGGCACTTCGATCCTGAGATCGATGCGGTCGAGCAGCGGACCCGAAATGCGCGCCTGATAGTCGGTACGGCAACGCTCGCCGCGCAGGCAGCGATAGCCCGGCTCGCCGGCCATGCCGCAGCGGCACGGGTTCATCGCCGCCACCAGCTGGATACGCGCCGGATAGGTGACGCGATGATTGGCTCGCGCTATCATGCAGTCGCCGGTCTCCAACGGCTGGCGCAACGCATCAAGCGTCTGCGGCGTGAACTCGGGAAACTCATCGAGGAACAGCACGCCGTGATGGGCCAGCGACACCTCGCCCGGCCGCGCGCGGATACCGCCGCCGACCATCGCCGCCATCGAGGCCGAGTGGTGCGGCGCCCGGAACGGCCGCCGGTCGGTCAGCTTACCTTCGCCGAGCTCTCCTGCCACCGAGGCGATCATCGAGACTTCGAGCAATTCCTTCGGCGCCAGCGGCGGCAGGATCGACGGCAGCCGCTGCGCCAGCATCGATTTGCCGGATCCCGGGGGTCCGATCATGAGCAGATTATGCCCACCGGCGGCGGCCACTTCCAGCGCCCGCTTGGCGGTCTCCTGGCCCTTGATGTCGGCGAGGTCAGGCAAATCCAGAGCGGCGGCATGAATGCCGGGCTCGGGGCGCGACAGCACCTGCGTGCCGCGAAAATGATTGGCGATGGCGATCAGACTGCGCGGCGCCAGAATGTCGAATTCCCGACCAGCCCAGGCCGCTTCCGGCCCGCATGCGAACGGGCAGATCAGGCCCTTGCCCTCGGCATTGGCGGCGATCGCCGCCGGCAAGGAGCCGGCGACCGCGGCAATCGTGCCGTCGAGCGACAATTCTCCAAGCACGACATAGCCGGCCAGCATGTCGCCCGGAATGGCGCCAAGGGCAGCCATCAGGCCAAGCGCGATCGGCAGGTCGTAGTGGCTGCCTTCCTTCGGCAGGTCGGCCGGCGCCAGATTGACCGTGACTTTCTTCGACGGCATCGACAGGCCGGAAGCATGCAGTGCGGCCTGCACCCGCTCGCGGCTTTCGGCCACCGCCTTGTCGCCCAGGCCGACGATGTGCATGTTGACCTTGCCGGGCGCGATCATCACCTGCACGTCGACCGGCACGGCCTCGATGCCCTGAAAAGCGACCGTGCGAACCCGCGCCACCATTTCTATGCCCCCGGATATGCTGCGTGCCTAAGCCTACACGGCTAGGCGGCCAACGACATCGCCCAACACAAACATAGATTTCTGGGATAATCAAGAACAATACAGGAACAAAACCACCGCAGCTATAAATGCTATTCCGATCAACCTGAAACGCAGGTTGATCTCCGACCAGACATTGCGCCCTGCCACAGATTGCCACGGACTTGTCGCCCGCTGCAAAATGCACCGTCTAGCCGTCGCAGGATGGATCGACGTAACATCATGTTGTCGGAAAACTGCCGGCAGCCATGACCATGGGTATCCAAAGTACGTCCGTCATTAAGATATCGGCGGCGGAAAACTGTCCATCGACAAGCCACTCACGATGCGCCAGCGCAGCCTCGACTTGTTTCAAGCGCTGGAGCATCCAAGATTCGAGGAGGTTATTCTTGTCATTGGACATGCCAACGAACCACTATGGGCCCGTGGTCATGTCAATCGAATTGATTGCGGCAGCCACGTCCAAGGGCATTTTGGGCTGAGCTCGCCGTTGACCGATTGCTCTGAATTAAGCCTAGCCTTCTTCGCGCTCGTGGTCGGGTTCTATACAGCTCCGAACTGCCCCGAAGGCAGTCACAACGTTACGCTCGGGCGCCTCACTCTCATCGAACCTTCTCTCGACTTCCCAGCGAGGAGTGACGTCATCAGATTGGCCACGTCAGAACGATCCTTCATTTGCTCTAGCAATGACCCTAGTTTGCTATCATCGACAACGCCACGGGCGTAATAGCTCAAAACGAGCGCGCCATGCCACAAGCTGCGATCGCGACCGTCTACGCGGTCTGACTCTAGTATACCGACGATGCGCTCTTTCTGATCGGCATCAAACTGCGGCTTCCAATACGCCCGCGGAAACCCGACCACCCTTCCCAAAAAGAAGCCGGCAAGACTCGCTATAGAGCCGTCTAAGAAGTATAAGTTAGCAACAAGTTCCAAAGTACCTACCTTTGGTCTGATTGTTGTCTCACGATCGTGTAGAAGGGCTCTGGCCCAAAGCGCTGCCTCCGTATTATCGGAATCTTTGGACAAAATATATTGCTCTACCAAGGTTGCTGTGTCGTTGTCGGACCAGATATTTAGCGTCTCATGTGTCGAACTCCATATATCTCCCGAAATAGCAAGAAAATTTCTGCGGATTTCTTCGCTGTGGGTGCCTTTTTGAAGGCAATCCATCACTTCTCGATGGGCATCAGCCGCAACTGCATGCCGATTGTGTAGCCGCATAGCTGCGATAACCGCGTAAGTATTCCTCAGCCACAGCGACTCGGGTTGGAAGCCTTGTGTGTACAGTTGCCAAGCTTTCTCCTCAAACTCGATACCATACGGTCCTATTGCCAGAGTTCTCCACAGATCGGAATCATCCCGGCAACCTTTGGCGAGGAGTGCAAGAACTTCCAAACTTTTACTGAGGGTATCGGGGGACGCTTCGGCTTCTTCCGCAAGGCTCGTTAATAGTAGCTGGACTGCATTTTCTAATTTAATAGGCCCCATATCATCGTCGGAGCGAATCCTGTTGGCGATGGCCTTTTGAGCCAGTGTGTTCAATCTCACCAACAGCGGCTCTGCTTGCTTGCGAGCAAGGACTGCAGCCATAGGTACGACTTCTTTCCATTCCTCCCCTTCGAGATAGCGATTCAAAGGGGTCAGCGGTGTGTCTCTGCTCGTGTAACCCCTATAGTGGCCCTCAACTGCGGCAACTGCGGCTAGATATTCCTGGAATGTCAAATGTCGAAACTGATAAAATGGGACCGTTTTGTGCCCGTCTTTCTGAAGCCCGGCTTCAACGAGGAGACTGGACCTCAGCTCAACGCGCTTAACGAAGTCGTGCGGCGTGTCCCTTGCGTATCTCGTGATTTGGGGCACGTACTTCCGCGCGGCTTCTAATAACTTGATGAGTTCATGTTCTGTGGCCGTTTGCTTGCCCTGCTTATGTAGCTCAAACGCGACGTAGGCGAGTTGCGGAACTGCTTCCTTGACGTTGAGCGCCTCGTGACCCTTGATATTCCAAGTATCGAGGAGAACCTCCACCGCCCTGTCATACAAGCTCACTCTGTCGGGCGGGAGTCGTCCTGCTCCGTGCTTGACAACCAACAACATAGTCAGAAGCAGCGGGTTTTCCGCTAGTCTGCGCAAAGCACTGGATTGCATGATCCTAGCAGTTGTTTCGGCGGCCTCGGCCAAGGCTTCTGGTTTGTCGCCAGCCATGAGCTTGTGCCAATAATCGCAAAGTAATGCTATAGCCTCTTCGCTAAGGGGCGCCACGCGCCAGCGTTGGCAGAACCGCGCAAGCGTAGGAGCAATGAGTGCAAAGCCTGCTTCTCTGCTGGTTACGACAAGTCGGATCTTCGGATAGTCTTCTAGGAAACGCTCAAGGTGTTCGACAAAGGTAGTCCTATGGGCATCAACGTGGATTTCGTCTAAGCCATCTACCAATAATATAATATTTCCCCGACGAAGCATCGGAACAATGGCATCCCAGAAGTTGGACAAGTTCGTTTGCCCGGTGATCTGTGATAACTCGTTAAGAATTGTTGGGATTGGTTTTTGGATGTGGTCTCTCCACTCTCGACAGCGAATCATCACCGGAAAAAGCGTCACATCGGGCAGTTGGTCTCTGCTCAGCTTTCGTCGTTTCGGTTCGGCGTAAGCAACAGCCAAACGTTTCAGGAGCAGTGTCTTGCCGCCCCCTGGAAATGCCAAGAGCGCAATTCGCCTATTATCTCTGAACGCTTCACCAAACGTTTTGCCTCGCCCATCAGACTCCTGCCACTCAGATAGCTTTTGTTCTCGCTTGGGGTCGGTCAGCGGAAATTCAGGTGGAATAGGCACCACGTCCAACGGAACAAATAAGCGTTCGAGATCAAACTTCCGCTGTGCGGTGTCCATATCGGCACGCACCCCCTCTATCGTCATTTGACCGCAGTCACGAATGAGGAAGGTGCGATAGGCATCAAGGCATTGCGCTTCGTCAATTAGAGAACTTGAGGTGCGCTTGGGTTTCCTCTTTGCAGCCTGAACGTCGGCGACGATTTCCAAGAGTTTGGCTGGCAGATCGGCATGGTTAGGGTACGAGATAGGGTCGACGAACCCCTGCCAAGCTTGATCCTTCTTGCGCGGGCCGTAGTCCTTCTCTGTAACGAATGCATAGTGGAGCGGTGGGGCACCACCAATGTTCGTGCGGCACCAATTTATTAGCGCACTAAAGTTTGGGTCGGAAAAAGTGTCGCCACATCCAACAAAAAGAAGCTGACCGAATGAAGACAAAGATCGCTGGATGAGGGATCGCACTTCGCTAGTTAGTGTTGCGGTATAGTCGCGAATACCAAGAATGCAGGAACCGGGAACGTCCCATTTGCCATGAAGATGCAAAATGCCTGGATGATCTCGCTGCATCCAACTAACTACCTGCGAGGTGTCAGATAGTGTAATTCCTGGAAGGTCAGTCGCCTGTTCAAGTAACGTGTCGTAATTTAGCGTAGCCAACGGTATATTTGCGTCTCTGAGTGAGCGGATAGCTTCAGCCATCTTGCCGGTACCGCATTTCTCTCCAAAAAATAACTCTTGTAGCCAGCGTTCATACAAAAGCTTATCCGCACCTTGAAGCTTTTGAGTAACAAATTCGGCGGCTGCCAACATGTCATCGATGTCATCGGAGCCGAGGGTCCGGGCCCAACGCCGTTCTTGATCCTGGGTGATGCGGCCTCGTGCGCGTGCATATGACAAGCCCGTCTCGATCAGGCCTCGCCAACTGTGATGTGGAGCTTCAGCGGCCGCTAGGGCGCGACTGACGCCCGTACCCATGATAGCTACCAGTTTCCCTTTGTTCGCCGCCTCTTTAAGTACAGCTAACCCAGTCTTTGACATTCTTCCCCCAAATTCAGAACGGGAACACAAAAGAGGCGGCACTAGTTCTTGAGCAATACACAGGTCGCCTATGACTTGGATAGTGGCAACACTGGCGATCGCGGGGGATCAATCGCAAACCACTCGCTGTGGGCACTAGACCCTTTGACGTTTTGACGGAAGCGTACCCGACATTTGCCAAGTAGTTTTTGCATTCGGCTGCCTCGCGGCCTGCACCCGCTCGCGACTTTCGGCCACCGCCTTGTCGCCCAGGCCGACGATGTGCATGTTGACCTTGCCGGGCGCGATCATCACCTGCACGTCGACCGGCACGGCCTCGATGCCCTGGAAAGCGACCGTGCGAACCCGCGCCACCATCGTGCAACCCCAATTCAGGCTGGCCCCAGCCCCTGCGATCAGGCCAGGAATGGCCCGCCGGGAAGACAATCACACTTCCCCGGTCAAATCAAGAACATTACGGGAACGCATGACCGCTTGGGTTGCAGCGGAATTGAGCGCGGTTGCAAAAACGGAACATGGTTAAGACAAAATGAAAACGGCTTACCCGCGCTTTCCCTCGACCGCGTCCCAGAACAGGCTGGCGATGTCGGCGCCGCCGAAGCGTTTGACCTCGCGCACGCCGGTCGGCGAGGTCACGTTGATCTCGGTCATGTAGTCGCCGATCACGTCGATGCCGACCAGGATGAAGCCGCGCTCCTTCAGCGATGGGCCGATGCGGGCGCAGATCTCGCGTTCGCGCTCCGTCAGTTCGGTCTTTTCGGCGCGGCCGCCGACATGCATGTTGGAGCGGGAATCATGCTCGGCCGGCACCCGGTTGATGGCGCCAACCGGCTCGCCGTCGATCAGGATGATGCGCTTGTCGCCCTTGCGCACGTCCTTGAGATAGCGCTGTACGATGTAGGGTTCGCGGAACATCTGGCCGAACATTTCCAGCAGCGAGGCAAGGTTGCGGTCGGCCTCCAGCAGATGGAAGATGCCGGCGCCGCCATTGCCGTAGAGCGGCTTGACGATGATGTCGCCGAACTCCTTGCGGAAGGCGGCAACTTCGAGCGGATCCTTGGTGATCAGCGTGTCCGGCATCAGGTCGGCAAATTCGGTGACGAAGATCTTTTCCGGGCTGTTGCGCACCCAGGCCGGGTCGTTGACCACGAGCGTTTTCGGATGGATGCGCTCCAGGATGTGCGTGGTGGTGATGTAGTTCATGTCGAAGGGCGGATCCTGGCGCAGCAGGACCACATCCATCTCCGACAGGTCGGTACGCACCTTCTCGCCCAGCGAATAGTGGCTGCCCTTCTCGTCGCGCACCTGCATTTCCTCGATGCGGGCAAACACCTTGCCGTCGCGCAACGAGAGCCGATCCGGCGTGTAGTGGAACAGCTCATGGCCGCGCCGCTGCGCTTCCAGCGACAGCGCGAACGAGGTGTCGCCGGCGATCGACACGGTGGAGATGTGGTCCATCTGGACGGCGATTTTCAGCTTCATGGCGGGTCTCCGGCGGCTCGGATGGACGACTGTCTTGCCTGTACAGGCTC
>NZ_RZPQ01000390.1:0-5491 GCF_003999135.1 Mesorhizobium sp. M7A.F.Ca.CA.004.06.1.1
GCCTGCGTCACGCAGGAAGATGTAGGAGCCGAGCCGGTCCTCGGTCGGATCCGGCTGCCAGCGCGTGACGGAGAGATCGCCCCAGCGGCTGTAGCCCGAGCCGGTCGCGGTGACCATCACCGAATAGCGGCCGTTCGACATGACGTTGGTCGACCGCAGCGACTGCAGCGGATTGAGCACGATGCGGGTGTCGGGGCTGTCGACCTCGGTCTCGTCCTTGGAGCGTTCGTCGGCCTCGGTCCTGACGGTCGCGGTCGGGATGTCGCGCGGCGCCCTCTCCTGCAGCAAGAGTTCGGCCGATTCGATGACCGGATCGCTGTGGAAGCGGTCGCGCATGCGACCTTCGAAGATGGCGTCGGCAACCGCCGCGATCGACATGCCCGAATGGTGGGCCATGTAGTTCTGGACGACGACATGATCCGTGCCTTCCGGCACGCGCTGCGGCGTGAAGTCGACGGCATCGTAGTAGCCGTGGCGGCCGAGCGCCCCGATCTCCCGCAAACGGGAGAGATTCAGCACGGCTTCACGCGGATTGAACTGGGCCGCCAGTATGGTGGCGTAAGGCGCGATCACCGTGTTCTGGCCAAGGCCGCGCTTCAGCCCGAGGCCTGGAACGCCGAAATTGGTATATTGGTAGGTCAGTTCGCGGTCGCGCGCATTGTAGGCGGCCTCCGAGATGCCCCACGGCACGTTCTTCTGGCGGCCATACTGGATCTGGCGTTTGATGATCAGCTTGCTGGTCTGGTTGAGGATCGAGCCCTGCGGCTCCTTCATCACCAGCGGCGGCATCAGATATTCGAACATCGAGCCGGACCAGGACATCAGGGCGCCCTGGAAACCGATTTCGACGATCGGCCGGCCAAGCCGGAACCAGTGCTCGGTCGGCAGGTCGCCCTTGGCGATGGCGAACAGGCTGGTCAGCCGGGCTTCGGAAGCCAGAAGGTCGTAGCAGCTCTCGTCGAGCTGGTGTTCCTCGACCCGGTAGCCGATCGACAACAGCTTGCGCTCCGGCCGCATCAGGAAGGAGAAATCCATCTCGAAGGCGTAACGGCGCGTGCGCTCGCGCAAGGTGAGCAGCTTGGCACGCAGCGCCTCGACGGCATTGTCGTCGCTGTGCGCGTCATGGACGTGCGCTTCGCAGGTGGCTTCCAGCCTTGCCGCCCAGTCGACGATGACGTCGCTCTGGGGCGACACCGCCTCGGTATGGATGGCGGTGGCCAATTTGCGGATCTCGCCGGCCAGCACAGCCAGGTTGATGGTGCGGATCGACGCCATTTCGGGCTGCGCCTTGATCGTGTCGACAGCGCGCCGCATGCCGTCGAGGCGGTCGGCGAGACGCTGGCGCAGCGGGCGCAACTGACGGCGGTCGTCGGGCAGATCATCGAGGCTTTCGCTGAGGATGGTGACCGTGTCGAGAATGCCTTCGAAATCGCCCTGGAGATGGACGGAAGGTGCTTCGGCCCATTCGGCGCAGGCCGCAGCCACCGCCACCAGATGGCCAGCGAGATTGCCGCTGTCGACAGCCGAGATGTAGAGCGGATAGAGCGGCTTCAGTGTCGTCGTGTCGTACCAGTTGAAGAGGTGACCGCGCTCACGCGGCATGCCCTCGATCGTCGCCATGGTGGCGTCGATGCGGGTGATGGCGTCGGACAGGCTGATCCAGCCGAAGTCGCGGGCGGAAACGACGGACAGCAGGTAGACGCCGATGTTGGTCGGTGAGGTGCGCGGCGCCACCACCGGCGCCGGGCTTTCCTGGAAATTGTCCGGCGGCAGATGGTGATGCTCTGCCGTTACGAAGCTTTCGAAATAGTGCCATGTGCGCCGCGCCACCGTGCGCAACGTATGGATGTCGGCCTGCGATATGCGCAGCCGATCCTCGGTTTCGGCCGAACGGCTGATCCAGCTGGCGATGGCCGGCGAGCCAATCCAGAACAGGGCGAAGAAGAAGGCGACGAAGGCGCCGGTCGAATCGGCCAGCACCGGAATGGCAAGGCCGACGAAGCCGATGATCACGGCGCCATACATCATGCCGTAATACGATCCGACATCGTTGTCGCCCGCCTTGTGCGCCTGCGAGGCGGTGCGCCATTCCAAAAGGTTCTGGCGGCTGACGAACAGCCGGTAGAGCGTACGCACGATGGCATCGCCCATCATCCAGGCATTGTGCGCCATCAGCACGATCTTCAGCGCCACCATGGCGGTACCGAAGGCGACGTCGCGCGCCAGAGCCGAGAAATGGCCGCGTGGCGTCTGGTCGCCGCTCTTGGGCAGGATGGCGTTGACGATATCGAATGTCGGCGCCATGAACAGGCTGAGGATCAGCAGGGCCTGCCATTGCGCGGCCTGCGTGAAGGGCAGCAGCGTCCAGCCGGCGATCGCCGCCATCACCCAGAAGATCGGCGTCAGCGAGCGGCGCAGATTGTCGATCATCTTCCAGCGCGACAGCGCCGGCACGCCGGAGCGCGGATCGAGCATGAAGCCAAGCAACTGCCAGTCGCCGCGCGCCCAGCGATGGTGGCGCGAGGCGTCGACCGAGTAGCGGGTCGGATAGTCCTCAACCAGTTCGACGTCGGTGACCAGCGCCGCGCGCGCCAGCGCGCCTTCCAGCAGATCATGGCTGAGGATGGTGTTTTCCTCGATGCGGCCCTGCAGGGCGGCCTCGAAGGCGTCGACGTGATAAAGGCCCTTGCCGGTGAAGGAGCCGTCGCCGAAGACGTCCTGATAGAGATCGGACACGGCAAAGACATAAGGGTCGAGGCCGCGATTGGCCGAAAACACCCGCTGGAAGAACGACGCATCGTCGCCTGATGTCAGCGACGCGGTGATGCGCGGCTGCAGGATCGCGTAGCCGGCGGTGACGACGCGCTTGCTGGCATCGAAATGCGGCCGGTTGAGCGGGTGGCAGAGCTTGCCTACGAGGGTGGCGACCGCGTCACGGGTGGTGCGCGTGTCGGCATCGAGCGTCATCACATGGACGACGTTCTCCGGCAGCGGCACGTCGAGCGGCAGGAACGTGGTGTCGCTGTCGCCGCGCAGCAGAAGATCGAGCTCGTGCAGCTTGCCGCGCTTGCGCTCCCAGCCCATCCAGGCCCCTTGCGCCGCGTTGAAGAGCCGGCGCCGGTGCAGGATGTAGAAACGCGGCGCGCCTTCGGACGGATAGCGGGCGTTGAGACGAGCGATCTCGGCACGGGCGAATTCGAGGATTTCGGTGTCGGCCGCATCGATCTCGGTCTTCGAGTCCGGCCAGTCCGACAGCAGCGCGAAATGGATTTCATCGGCCGTATTGGCGAGATGATGCACCTCGATGTTGCGGATGTTTTCCTCGACATCGTCGCGCGAGCCGATCAGCGACGGCACCACCACCAGCGTGCGCGCCTCGGGCGGCACGCCGTGCCGGTAATCATAACCGACAAGACGCGTCGGTTTCAGGAACAGCGATACGACCGTGTTGAAGAAGGCAAGCGCGCCCTCGCTGGCCGGCACGGCAAAAAGCGCCAGCATCAGGACGATCGAGGGCACCGACAGGCCGAGATTGGCAAGGGCATTGCCGGAGAGAACGAGAAGCAGCGCCGTCAGCGCAAATACCGGTACGACGATGCCGAGCCACCCGGTCTTGCGGAAGGCACGCTTGACTGTCTGGCTGATGGTGGGTCGATAGCCGATCGCCTTCTCCAGCTCGAGCCGGCGTGGGCCGACGAGAAAGAAGCCGACATCGGTGTGGGCGGGCCCGGTTAAAACCACGTCTCCGTCGCCATCGCTGGCGGCGTGGCCGGCCAACTCGATAGCCTTCTCGGCGACGCGATATTCCGAAAGGTTCGAACGGCGCGCCAATTCCTCGATCGCGGTCCGGTACTGGTCACGCGAGAAGAAGTCGAGCGCGGCGAAATCGGTGCGCTCGCGCAGCACGGTGTCGATGCGGCTGACGCCTTCGAACCACACCGTCCAGTCGACGTCGTTGATGAGGCGCAGGCCGCGGATGATGTTGCCCGTCGTCACATTGCCGCTGGACAGCGTGTGATGTTCGGAAATGATGATTTCCTCAGCATCGGAGCCGGTCTTTTCGAGCTCGCCTTCCAGCCATTCCAGAGCCTTGCCGGCATTCTGCGATCCATCGCGCAGGCGGTAGAGCAGTTGGGTGGCGAAGGTGGTGTCCTGCGCATGCGCGCTGAAATTGGACAGGATCGACTGCCGGTCGGCGCTGTCGTCGGTCGCCAGGACCTTGTCGGCCACATCGTTGGCGATCTGGCGCATCTGGCGGGTGCGATTGACCCTGACGGCCAGCCGGCGGAGATTTTCGATCAGGACGAAGCGCAACAGCGAAGGCAGCGCCCAGAGCTCGCCGATCTTCAGCGGCTCGACCGACTGAAAACCCTGGACGATGGACTTGAACATCGTCGCCGAAACGGAACTGTCCGAATGCGCGACATAGGTCCACGCCAGCGCCAGCGCGCGCGGAACGCTGCCGCCGTCAGGCAGTTTCAAGGTCGGCAACTGGCGATAGAAGCGGCGCGGCAGGTCGCGCTTGACCTGGAAAATGGTCTCTTCGACCAGGTAATTGTTGTCGAGCAGCCATTGTGCCGCCGGCGTGATCGTCTCGCCCCTCGCCTGCGCCGCATTGGTCGACCGATAGACTTCCAAAATCTTCTTGGCGCTGTCCCGGATACGGGCCTGAAAATCGAAGGGCGTCAGGCCGAACAGATCCGTGAGGTCGCCTTTTGCCAGGCTTTCGCCAAGCACACGAAGACGCTCTTCGGGCAGAAAGTTGGATCGAATCGGCTCTTCCGTGATGGCCGGGAAGCTCGCGCTTGTCTTCTCGATTTGGGCAGGATTCGTCTGAATATTCATTGAAAATTCCGTAAGCGGGCACTGAGCGGCGTCACCGCCACGGCAATGGCCCTAAAACCGGTTCAAATGCAATTGGTTGCATAAACCCCACTTGCCGAAAGTTTGTTTCCGCACCACGACAGGGCGTCGTCTCTCAGCAAAACTCAAAGACAAGCACCCCACTTCCCGCCAGGCCAGATCGGCGGAGAGGATTCAGGCTTTTTCGTGATGCCGCCAGCAGCTTACGCTATATTTCGCCGGTGCCGCGATCATGTTTGGAAACAAGCGTTAATCGTTGCCGGCGACAGAGCCGATCCGGATCACGAACAGCGTTGCCTCATGGGCGGGTTGGACGAGCAGGCCGGTGCTGACCGGACCGGACAGCAGCGTGTCGAGCGGACCGAGGCGGACCGGTTCAGCGGCGGGCACGCTGACGTCGCCGTCCAAGCATAGGATGAGCGTTGTGCCGGCTTCAGTCCGGACTTCCACGGGGGCCGAAATCACCAGGCGTTCGACCGAATGCGTCACCCGGCTTCGGCGGGTCATGACATTGAGATCGGTGATCGGCCCGCCGATCAGCGCAGCCGAGGTCTGCACGTCGGCCGGGAAAGAAAACAGGGCGGTCGTCCTGTTTATGGATGTCGGCGGGTGGCCGGCAATCTCCAGG
>NZ_RZPQ01000391.1:0-5484 GCF_003999135.1 Mesorhizobium sp. M7A.F.Ca.CA.004.06.1.1
TGCCCAGCCAGATCGGCAGCGCGATGGCGGCAATCACAGCCAATGTCGCCGCAGCGAGCGCGGCGCTGCTGATATTGGGGAACGGGATGTAAAGCCCCCGGCTGGTGAGGAGAAAGCCCCATCCCTCATGCGCGGCGCGCGGCGTCGGCAGATGGGTGATGACGGCATACCAGAAAAAAACCTGGAGGATCAGCGGGATGTTTCGGAAGATGTCCACATAGGTGCGGCCGAGCAGCCGGGCCAATTCGTTCGAGGATGTCCGCGCCAGGCCGACGATCGTTCCGACGATCGTCGCCAGCGTCAGGCCGACGGTTCCCAGAAACAGCGTATTGATGATCCCGATGAGGAAGTACCACCAATAAGGGTCGTTGGCCGTGGCGGGCAGCAGCGAGAAGTTCAGGTCCCAGCCCGTCGACTTGAACAGGAAGTCGAATCCGGAGGTGATCCCCTGCGCCGCCAGGTTCTGTCTGGCGATCACAATGCCGGCAAGCACCATCGCGGCGATCGAGCCGACATACAGGATCTGCAACAGTGCGTTGCGGACTTTTTGATTTCTCAGCAGGCTGACCATTCAGAAATCCTTCCCGAATTGCCGCGCGGTCCCGCCCGGCGGGAGCCGGGCGGGACCTGGAGCGGGATGCGTTCAGAACGGATCAATCAACAACCAGCGGGAACAGGACACCGCCATTGTTCCACAAATTGGTCAGTTCGCGATCCATCTTGTAGGGCGAGTCCTTGCCGAGATCGCGATCGAAGATTTCGCCGTAGTTGCCGACGTTCTTGATCACCTTGTAGGCCCAGTCGTCGGAGAGCCCGAGACCCTTGCCCATGCCTGGCGTGACGCCGAGGAATTTGGCGACCTGCGGTGAAGTCGGCTTGGCCTTTATCTCGTCGACGTTCTTCGAGGTGATGCCTTCCTGCTCGGCAAAGATCAGCGTGCTCAGCGTCCAGTTGGCGATGTCGACCCAGTTGTCGTCGCCTTGCCGCATGATCATGACTTCAGGCTCGACGGCGAGCACGTCGGGCAGGATGACATGGTCGTCGACCTTGCTCTTGGCGATGCGCGCAATGGCCAGTGTCGGACCCCACTGCGCATAAAGATCGCAGCGTCCCGAGAAATAGGCCTGCTCGAGCTCCTCGGTCTTCTCGATGAGCACCGGTTCGAGCTTGATGCCGAGCTTGGCAGTATAGGCAGCGACCTGCTGTTCCTGCGAGGTGCCGGCGGGAATGCAGATCGTGCCGCCTGCGGCATCCTTGAGCGACTTGAGGTTCAGCTCCTTGTGCGCCATCACCTTGGTGGTCCCGAGATAGTAGGACATGGAGAACTGCAGCCCAAGTTCGGTGTCGCGGCTGAGCGTGCCGCCCGAGGCCTTGACGATGATGTCGACATCGCCGGACTGCAGGGCCGGCCAGCGCTGGGCCCAGCTGATAGGAACGACTTTCAGCTTCGCAGGGTCGCCGAACACGGCCGCGGCCACCGCCTTGCAGAGGTCGATGTCCATGCCCTTCCAGTTGCCCTTGTCGTCCACCTCGGCGAAGCCGAGATAGGAGCCGTCATGGCCGGTGCAGTTCAGCATGCCGCGTGCCTTGACGGTTTCGAGCGTCTTGCCGCCGGCGGCTTCCGCCGGCGCCGCAAAATGCACGAGGCCAAGGGCCAGGGCCGAAGCCCCCCATTTCATCATTTTCATGTTCCGTCTCCACTGTTTGAGGTTGTTTGGTTTCTTGTTGTTGGAGGCCCGAAAGGCGTCTTTCAGGCCTCGGTCTCGAAGCCGCTTCTAGTCGGAAAGCGGGGCCGGTTTCGGTAACGAGGAAATCGTGAGGTCGCCGCGCCAATCCTGCTGAGCCAGCCATCGGTGAAGTGCCGCGACCGCCTTCACGCGCAGATGTCCGCGTGGGACGACAAGATAGAAGCCCGGGACTTCCTCCGGCTTCATGTCGGCAATGGCGTCGCGGCCGATCGGCGCGACCAGCGTGCCCGCCCGGAAATCTTCCTCGGCATCGATGACGGAAACCAAGCCCACACCTATGCCTTGCAAGGTCGCCCGGCGCATGGTCGCGGCGTCGTCGAAGCTGATGCTGCGGTCGCCATCCGTCAGTTCCACGCCAAGGTGGCGCAATATGTCCGGCCACAGACGCTTCGACTTGACGGTGTCGAGCAACGTGAACTGTGTCAGATCATGCGCCGACTTGATCCTTTCGCCGATCGCCGGCGTGCAGCAGATGATCTTCGGATCCGGCACCAGCAACGTGGTTTCATAGTCGGACCAGTTGCCGTAGCCCCACTGGACCGTCATATCGATATCGTCGCGCCCGAAATCGGGCAGGTCGACCATGGTCGTCAGGCGCAGGTCCGCGCCCGGCAAGATTTCCCGGAACAACGAAAGCCGCGGCAGGAGATAATGCGTGGCGAAGTATGGGCTCGCATTCAGGTTGATGCGGTCCCGATAGTTCGACTTGGTGACGCGGCGAACGCCTTCGGCAAACTCGTTGAAGCCGGCTTTGACATAGTGCGACAGAAGAATGGCCGACTCGGTCAGTTCGATCGACCGGCCCTTACGCTCGAACAGCGTTACCTGGAGCGTATCCTCCAGAAGCTTGATCTGCTGTCCGACGGCCTGCGGCGTGACCAGCAATTCATCCGCCGCCTGCCGAAAGCTCTTGTGCTGCGCGACCGCGTGGAACACGCGCAGAGCATTCAGCGAGGGAAGGCGCAGCTTGCCGGTCATCGAAATTCCGTTCCTTTCCCTGCTTGTGGCCCGGTCGGTCATGCACTGCCTCGGTCATGCACTGCCAGAGTTCAGTCGCCCGCGGCGAAAGAGACTTAGGCGTATATGTAACCACCTGAAACAATTACGTTTTCACCGGTCATGTAAGTGTTCTTGGGGCTGCCCGTCATCAGCACCCATTCGGCAATCTCCTTTGGCTCGGCACCGCGGCCGAGCGGGCTCGCCTTGGCCAGTTCCTCCAGGAAGCCGAGCGCTTTCGCCTTCTCCGTCGCCATGCCGGCCGGCGCCACCGAATTCACCAGAATGCCGTCCTTCGCCACGTGATGGGCAAAGGATCGGGTAAGGCTGACGACGGCGGCCTTGGTCGCCGCATAGTGAGCGTTCTGCGGATGCGCCTTGAAGGCGTCGACCGAGGTCAGGTTCACGATC
Organism: Mesorhizobium sp. M7A.F.Ca.CA.004.06.1.1; assembly: GCF_003999135.1. Lineage (NCBI taxonomy): Bacteria > Pseudomonadati > Pseudomonadota > Alphaproteobacteria > Hyphomicrobiales > Phyllobacteriaceae > Mesorhizobium > Mesorhizobium sp. M7A.F.Ca.CA.004.06.1.1. Next base: position 3,156 of record NZ_RZPQ01000391.1, read on the forward strand.
CGGCCGCGGACGTGGCTCTTCGGCTCCTGCGATTGCATGTGGCGAACCGCCGCCACCATCATGTGGTAGGTGCCCTTGATGTTGATGCCGTTGGAGGCATCCCAGTCGGCGTCGGTGATTTCGAGGAGCGGGCGGCGAGGGTAGATCGCGGCACAATTGATCAGCGTGTCGACGCGCCCGAGTTTCGAAACGATCGCCTCGAATGCGGCGTGGCACTGTGGGCCTACCTGGATGTCGCAAAGGGCGGTCGCGGTAGGCAGTCCGCTGGCCTTCGCGGTCGCCAGCGCGGACTCGGCGGCTTCCTGGTTGATGTCGATGATGCCGATCTTTGCCGCTCCGGCCTCGACAGCCATCTCGGCTAAGAGGGCACCGAGGCCGGCACCACCGCCAACGATCAGAACGGAAAGATCTTTCATCCCAGTTTTCCTTACTTGGTACCGCTTGGCGAGGTTGGCCAAGTCGGCATGATGTCGAAACGGGTAACGTCGGCCCACGCGGGGAGCCCAAGCACAGCGACGACCATCCTGGCCACGTCATCCGGCTGCACCACTTTGCTGGCGTACATGGCTGCGCGCGCGTTGGCGTCGAGGATGTCCTGGTAGAGCTGCGTCTCGACACGGCCGGCAACGATCTCGGTGACGCGTACGCCCGATGGGGAGAGGTCGGCGCGCAGCGCTGCTGCAAAGCCTGATATCGCCGCCTTGGTCGCTGAATAGACGGCAATGTTGGAGTATGCCGCGTGGCCCGCTGTGGAGCCGGTGAACAATACATGCCCGGACTGCCGCTCGCGCATTTGCGGGACGACGAGGCGCGTGAGCAGGATTGCCGCGCTGAGGTTCACCTCGAGCGTGGTGTCGATGTCAGCGATCTCCATATCGGCGAAGTTGCCGAGCGGCGGCATGACCCCGGCATTGTTGATCAGCACGTCGATGGTGAGATCCGCCAGGGCCGCTTCCAGGGCCTCGCGGTCGGTGACGTCGACGGCAATCGGCACGATGCCGGGCCGCTGTGCCTGCAGCTCCTTGAGCGCGGCCTGGCTGCGCCCGACCGCATAGACGTCGTAGCCGGCGTCGCTCAGCGCGATCGCTATGGCCCGCCCTATGCCGCTCGTCGCACCGGTGATGAAGGCTGTCGTCACGTGGGCTTTCCTGATTGTCTGTTTTCAGTTTGCGGCCCGGGCCGATGCCGCGAAACCAAGAAAACCAGCAAAAAGGAAAGATAAACTTTCGAAAATTTCGGATGCCTCCAAAATCCCTTGGGGTGTTCGGATAACCGCAGCAGCCGAAAACCCAGGGAAACGCTGGCAAGCTGGCGCCTTCAGCCCTTGGGAAACCCGCGCAGCCGGTGACGGAACAAAAAACACGGCTTTCGCAACGGATGTCTAATTTTCAGCTCAGGCGCGCCGATGCGATCGAATTCGCGAGGCCTCATCCGCCTGTCGAGGCAGGCCTTTTCATGTCGGTGAAAAGTGAGGCCGCCGCCGCCTTCTGCTCGGCTTCGATTGCCTCCACGCCAGAGGCTCGGGCCAGGGCGCGCACCCGCCCGAGACTGTTGTGCAGGTGCTTGCGCATGGCCTGGCGGGCGGCGCGGCCATCCTGCCTTTCGATGGCGTCGACGATTGTCTTATGTTCGCTGTGTATGCGCGCGTAATAGCTGTCCTTGAGTTCGGGCGTGACCAGATAGCCGAGCTGGAAGCGCGGCACGATCATCGGCCCGAGATAGCTTAGGAAACCGTGGATGAATTCATTTCGTGCCGCCTTGGCGATCGCCAGGTGGAAATCATAGTCGTAGTGGATCTGGACGACGGCGGGATCGGCCTGCTGGGCGTCGACCTGTTCCATCAAGGTGCGGATCGCGCTGGCTTCCGCATCGGTGCGCCGTTCCGCGCACAATCCCGCCGACTCCACCTCGACGCTCAACCTCAGCTCGAGCAGCGCAATGGTTTCCGGCAAGGTCCTGAGCGCTTCGTCCGGTATCGAGAAGTTGCGCGGCGCCGGCGTCTCGCTGACGAACATGCCGCGCCCCTGCTGCGGCACCACCAGGCCTTCGGAACGCAGTCGCGCCACAGCTTCCCGCACCACGGTGCGGCTGACATCGTACTCGGCGCAAAGCTCCGCCTCAGTCGGCAATTGCGCGCCGGGCAGCAGCTGTCCGGAGCGGATCTTCTCGGACAGGCTCTCCGCCACGACGGTGGAAAGCGGCTTGCGCTTCGTCATCAGTCTCCCTCTCGCCAGATTCGGGATGATGCCCGAACCGGCAGGACCATTCAAACCGCCGCGGTGACGATCAGCTCGACCAGCATTCCGGGCTTCGCCATCCGTCCTTCGCC
>NZ_RZPQ01000392.1:0-5480 GCF_003999135.1 Mesorhizobium sp. M7A.F.Ca.CA.004.06.1.1
GGCTGACACTCGCCGAGATCGGCTCGAAGCTTGGCCGTTCGGTCGGCTGGGTCAGCCAGGTCGAGCGCGGTCTGTCGACGCCGTCGCTCGGTGACCTCCGAGCCTTCGCCGAACTGTTCGGCGTGCCGATCAGCCTGTTCTTCAGCCATGACGTACCTGTCGAAAGCGAGCGCGGCGTGGTCGTGCGCGCTGGCAGGCGCCGCACGCTTGGCACAAGCGAATCCGGCCTGGTGGAGGAGCTTCTGTCGCCCGATCTCGGCGGTAGCTTCGAGATGGTGCGTTCGGTCTTCGCGCCGGGCGCGGAACTGAAGGCCGAGGCGCAGCGGCCGACCGAAGAAGCTGGATACGTCGCCTCCGGGCTGTTCGACATCGAGATCGGAGGTGTCTGGCATCGGCTTGGCGAAGGCGACTCCTTTCGCTTTGAAGGCAAGCCTTACCGCTGGCGCAATCCGGGCGCGGAGCCTGCAATTGTCATCTGGGTGGTTTCACCACCCGTCTATTGAGTTCAAGTTTGGAGAAGAACATGGCGGGTTTGCCGAGCACGGCGCGCGTGGTGATCATCGGAGGCGGTGCCGTCGGCACTTCCGCGCTCTACCATCTCGCCAAGGCGGGCTGGACCGACTGCGTGCTCTTGGAAAAGAACGAGCTGACTTCGGGCTCGACCTGGCATGCCGCCGGCAACGTGCCGACTTTCTCCTCGTCCTGGTCGCTGATGAACATGCAGCGCTATTCGACCGAGCTTTATCGCGGGCTGGCCGACGCGGTCGACTATCCCATGAACTATCACGTCACCGGCTCGCTGCGCCTTGCCCACACGAAAGAGCGCATGCAGGAATTTCAGCGCGCCAAGGGCATGGGCCGCTACCAGGGTATGGACATCGACATCGTCGGCGTCGACGAGATCCAGCGCCGCTATCCCTTCATCGAGACGCATGATTTGAAAGGCGCGCTCTACGACCCGAGCGACGGCGACATCGATCCGGCGCAGCTCACCCAGGCGCTGGCCAAGGGCGCGCGCGACATGGGCGCGAAGATCATCCGCTTCTGCCCGGTCACAGGCGTGCGCCGCGAGAACGACGAGTGGGTGGTCGAGACGGCGCAAGGTGAGATCCGCTGCGAGATCGTCGTCAATGCCGCCGGCTACCGCGCCGCCGAAGTCGGCCGGATGTTCGGCCGCGACGTGCCGATGATGGTGATGAGCCATCAGTACATATTGTTCGAGGAGATTCCCGAACTGGCGGCATGGTCGAAGGAACAGGGCAAGAAACTGCCGCTGCTGCGCGACGTCGACACCTCCTACTATCTGCGCCAGGAGAAGAACGGGATGAATCTCGGCCCCTATGAGCGCAATTGCCGCGCGCATTGGGCCAGCCACAACGACCCGATGCCGGAGGATTTTTCCTTTCAATTGTTCCCCGACGACCTCGACCGGCTGGAACATTATCTGGCCGATGCCGTCGCCCGCGTGCCGATCCTTGGCACCGCCGGCCTGTCCAAGGTGATCAACGGGCCGATCCCCTACACGCCGGACGGCAACCCGCTGATCGGCCCGATGCCCGGGGTTCCCAATGCCTTCGAGGCCTGCGTCTTCACCTTCGGCATTGCCCAGGGTGGCGGCGCCGGCAAGGTGCTGGCCGAATGGGTGACAGAGGGCCGGACCGAATGGGACATGTGGTCGTGCGACCCGCGCCGCTTCACTTCCTTTGCCTCGGCGCCGGACTACTGCGTCGCCAAGGGCATGGAGATCTACGGCAACGAATATGCCATCCAGTTCCCGCGCCATGCCTGGCCGGAAGGCCGCGACCGCAAGCTGTCGCCGATCCATGATCGCATCAAGGCGCTCGGCGGCCGCTTCGACGCCTATAATGGCTGGGAGCGTGCCACCTGGTACGCACAAGACGGCGATGACATTTCCGAGGAAGCCACGCTGACCTTCCGCCGCGACGGACCGTGGCATCATCGCGTGCGCGAGGAGTGCCTGGCCGTGCGCGATGCCGCCGGCATTTTGGACCTGCCGGGCTTCTCGCGCTTCAACCTCGACGGTCCCGGTGCCGCCGAATGGCTGAGCCTGCAGGTCACCGGGCTGGTGCCGAAGGCAGGCCGCATCGGTCTCGTCTATTTCGCCGACGACAAGGGCCGCATCGTCACCGAAATGTCCGTGGTGCGCCACGACGACAACCTGATGACGCTGATCACCGCGGCGGTCGCGCAGTGGCACGATTTCGAATGGCTGAAATCGCGCATGCCCAAGGATGCGCCGTTCAGGCTGATCGACCGGACCGAGGAATTCTCGACCCAGATCCTGGCCGGCCCCAACTCGCGGAAAATCCTCGCCGATGTCTGCGAAGCCGACCTCACTTTGCCATGGCTGACGCATCAGGAGACAAAGATCGCCGGTCGCTGGGCCAAACTCGTGCGCGTCTCCTTCGCCGGCGAACTCGGCTGGGAAATCCACACCAGGGTGGACGACACATCAGCCATCTTCGACGCCGTCTGCGCGGCAGGCCAGCAACATGGGCTGAAGCCGTTCGGCATGTATGCGTTGGATTCACTCAGGCTTGAAAAAGGCTACCGCACCTGGAAGGGCGACCTGTCGACCGACTATTCGATCCTGCAGGGCGGGTTGGAGCGCTTCGTCAAATGGGACAAGCCCGATTTCCGTGGCAAGGCTGCACTCCAGAACGAAAAGCAGCAAGGCGTGAAGAAGCGCTTCGTCACGCTGGTTATAGAGAACCCGGGCGACTGCGACGCCCCTTCGGTGTCGACGCTCTGGCATGACGGCAAGATCGTCGGCGAGACGACGTCCGGCGGTTGGGGCCACCGGGTCGACAAGTCGATCGCGCTCGGCATGCTGCGCGCCGATCTGGCCGAGCCAGGCACATCAGTCGAGGTCGAAATCTTCGGTGACCGCTTTCAGGCGATCGTGCAGAAGGATGAACCGTTGTGGGATCCGAAGAACGAAAGGCTGCGCGCATGAAGAAAATCATCCTCACCGATGGCGGCATGGGCCAGGAACTGGTCCGCCGCAGCAAATCCGAGCCGACGCCGCTATGGTCAGCCCGGGTGCTGATCGACGAACCGGATCTGGTGCGCGACCTGCACGCGGAATTCATCCGTGCCGGCGCCCGTGTCATCACCATCAACACCTATTCGGCAACACCCGAACGCCTGGCGCGCGAGGGCGCGGAAGACCTCTTCAAGCCGTTGCAGAAGCGCGGCATCGAATTGGCCAGACAGGCCCGCGACGAGGCCGGCGATGCAGCCATCGCCGGCTGCCTATCGCCGCTTTTCGGCAGCTATGCACCGGCACTGACCATTTCCTTCGAGGACACGCTCGATATTTACCGCCGCATCGTTGCCGAGCAGGCCGATGGCGTCGACCTGTTCCTGTGTGAAACCATGGCGTCGGCGGACGAAGCCCGCGCGGCGGTCACCGCGGCATCGGAAAGCGGCAAGCCGGTATGGGTGTCGTGGACGCTGGCCGACCACGGCAAGCCGCGGCTGCGCAGCGGCGAAGCGATAGCCACCGCGGCAAGCGCGCTCGACGGCCTGGCAGTCGCCGCGCGGCTGGTCAATTGCTGCCGGCCGGAAGCAATCGCCGCGGCTTTGCCTGAACTGATCGGCCTCGGCGGCCCGGTCGGCGCCTACGCCAATGGCTTCACGTCAACCGAAGCACTCAAGCACGGCGGCACCGTCGATGTGCTGCACGCTCGTCACGACCTTGGCCCGGATGCCTATGCCGACCAGGCGATCGGCTGGGTCGAGGCTGGGGCAAGCATCGTTGGCGGCTGCTGCGAAGTCGGACCACCGCACATCGCCGCTCTGCGCGACCGGCTCGAACAGGCCGGCTACGAAATTTCGGGAGTTTTGCATGCCTAGACCATCATCGCGCATTTCCGGCATCGTGCCTTCGGGCAAGGACGGCTGGGAAGTCCATTTCGCCGCCTGGACGCGCAAGGAGGCCGGCGAAGACATCATCATGCTGTCGGTCGGCGACCATGATTTCGACGCGCCTTCGCAGACGATCGAAGCCTGTGTGACCGCGGTTCGCGGCAGCAATCATCACTACACCCCGCTTCCCGGCCTGCCGCGCCTGCGCAAGGCGATGGCGGCGGCCTCGAGCGCCTGCACCGGCGTCGAGACGTCGCCGGATCAGGTGATCGCCACGCCGGGCGGCCAGGCCGCACTCTATGCGGCCGTGCAGGGCGTGCTCGACCAGGGCGACCACGCCATCGTCGTGGCGCCCTATTATGCCACCTATCCCAACACGTTCAGCGCCGCAGGCGCTGACTTCACCGTCGTCGAGACACCGGCCGAGGATGGCTTCCAGCCACGTGCCGACATGATCCGCGCGGCAATCCGGCCGAACACGCGCGCTATCCTGATCAACACGCCGAACAATCCGACAGGTGCGGTCTATTCGCGCGAGCGGCTGGAGCAACTGGCAGAAGTCTGCCGGGAGCACGACCTCTGGCTGCTGTCGGACGAAGTCTACTGGACGCTCGGCGGCGGCGAGCACGTCTCGCCGCGCTCGCTGCCAGGGATGGCCGAGCGCACGCTGGTCATCAATTCGATGTCCAAGAGCCACGGCATGACCGGCTGGCGCATGGGCTGGCTGACGGGACCGGAGGAGATGATCACGCTCATGATCAATCTCAATCTGGTGACGACCTACGGCCTGCCGGCCTTCATCTCGATCGCCTGTTCCGAGGCGCTGGAGAACCGTTACGGCGTCAAGGAGATCGCCGAACGTTACGCGGCACGCCGCACCGTCTTGCTCGACGCCGTGCGGGGCATGAACGACGTGACCGTGCGCGGTTCGGAGGGCGGCATGTATGTCATGCTCGACATCTCGGCCGTCGAACCGGACGATGAGAAATTCGCCTGGGCCCTGCTCGACAAGGAAAAGGTCGGCGTCATGCCCGGCTCCAGCTTCGGCGAGGCGGCCGCCGGCCACATTCGCATCAGTCTCTGCCAGCCCGAACCGGTGCTGCAGGAAGCTGCACTTCGTCTGCGCCGCTTTGCTTCCAGCTACCGTCGCGAGGCAGCATGACCGCCAAGGCAGTTCCCGCCAAAGCAAGGGCGGTCATCATCGGCGGCGGCGTTTCCGGCTGTTCGGTCGCCTATCACCTGGCCAAGCTTGGCTGGACCGATATCGTGCTTCTCGAACGCAAACAGCTGACGTCGGGCACGACATGGCATGCCGCCGGCCTGATCGGCCAGCTGCGCGGCTCGCAGAACATGACGCGGCTGGCGAAATATTCCGCCGACCTCTACGTCAAGCTGGAAGCCGAGACCGAGGTCGGCACCGGCATGCGCCAGGTCGGTTCGATCACCGTGGCGCTGACCGAGGAGCGCAAGCACGAGATCTACAGGCAAGCATCGCTGGCGCGTGCCTTCGATGTCGATGTCCGCGAGATTTCGCCCAGGGAAGTCAGCGAGCTGTACCCGCATCTCAATGTTTCCGATGTCGTCGGCGC
>NZ_RZPQ01000393.1:0-5472 GCF_003999135.1 Mesorhizobium sp. M7A.F.Ca.CA.004.06.1.1
GACAGTTCTTGGCCTGAATGATCTATTTGTAAAATCGTTATTTTGTATCGATGTATCGATTCTAACGATGGCAAAGATTGCCACTCGCCAGCGGAGAATGTCACCCGTCAGGCCAGTGCAGGAGCCCTCCCTTCCGCTGCCCCTCTCGCCAGCCGGCTTTCGAGCAGATCACCGCTCTGCGTCAGCAGCGGATAGGCGACAGAAGCCATCAGCGAGTTGATTTCCTTCAGTGCCCGCACCGCCTCCAGATGGATGTCGCTGGTGTCGATGCTCTGCGGCATTCCCGATTGCAGGCGCTTGAGGTGACGGTCGTGGCTCGTGCGTTCCAGTCTGCGCATATGCTCCTTCTCGACGACGAGTTGCCGCGCCGACTCGAGATCGCTCGACACCAGCACATTGAGCGCAAGCTGCATGTTGGCCATGACACGGTTGTGAAGCCCGGCCAGTTCGCTCCAGCCGTCGCGTGAAAAGCGCAGGTTCTTGTCACGCAGCTCCTGGGTGAGCACGAGCAGGTTCTTGGCGACGATATCGCCGGCGCGTTCGAGATTGATGGCGAAGTCGGTGAGCTCGATGCCGCGCTGCGCCTCGGCCGCGCTCATGCTGCCGCGATTGACTTCGGCAATGTAGAGCTTGATCTCGGTGTGGGCGCGGTTGACCTCCTCATCGAGTTTTTGGGCTTGGCGTATCTGGTCGGCGGTGCCGGCGTCGAAGAAATCCATCACCGGGCGCAGCATCACCTCGACGACTTCGCCCACGCGCAGCAACTCGCGGGTCGCACTGGCCAGAGCGAGACCGGGTGTGCGCATGACGGTGCGGTCGAGCGCGCTGGTGCGGCGTGACATCAGGTCCCCAGCCTCCCCTGCCTTTGCCGCTGGCCTGTCGGGGATCAGCAAGGTGGCGAGCTTTTCCATCGTGCCGGTGAACGGCAAGCAGCCGATGACGAGTACCAGATTGAAGGCAAGGTGCAGGTTGACCAGTTGGCGGCCTTCGGTTACGCCGAACAGATGCGCCGGGAAGGTCACGGCCTGAAGCGCAAACAAGGCGGCGAGCGCCGTCGTGCCGCGAAAGATCAGATTGCCAAGCGGGACACGGCGCGCCTCGACGGCATCGCCGCGTGTCAGCCACACCGCAATCAGCGCACCACCGCAATTGGCGCCGAGGATGAAGAACAGGCCGACCTCGACCGGCAAGACGCCTTGCGCGGCAAGCGTGACGAACAGCAGGATCGCCGCTACGCTGGAGTGGATCAGCCATGTGAACAGGGCAGCAGCGGCGAAGGCGGTGAAATAGTCCGCGCGCAGGTAGGAGATCACCAGTGGCAGCAAGGTGCTCTGCCGCATGGGTGCGGTCGCCTCGCCGATCATATGCAGCGACAACAGAACGAAGGCGACGCCCATCAGGATGCGTCCGCCCTGCTTGATGCCGCGCGCCTCGAACTTCAGGGCCATGGCGCCGCCGACCAGGATCAGCGCCGGCACCAGCCAGCTCAGATCGAACGACAGCACCTGGACGACCAGAGCGGAACCGAGGTCGGCGCCCAGCAGGATCGCCAGCCCCGCCGACACCGAAACCATGCCGCTGACGGCAAACCCGGCCGCCAGGATGGCGACTGCGGTCGAGCTTTGCAGCAGCACGGCAAGCACGGTGCCGACGCCCGCCGACCTGATCCGCGCACCCCGCGCCTGTCTCAGCGCATCGCGCAAGGCAGGGCCGCAGGCGCGCTCGACGCCCGTGCGCACCATGTGCACGGCCCAGAGCAGCAGCATGACGGCACCCGCCAGGTGCAGCAGGATGATGGAAAATTGCATAGCGACCTCCCGGCCAACGGCCGGCAGAGACGTCGACCCACACTCAGGCTGATGGCTGCCTAAACATAAGTCAAATCGTTCATTTCTATCTTTTCCCAAGCTGTACTTATGATAGGATGTTGGCGATTTCAGAAATGTCGGAGGCACGTAAGATGCGCTACGTCCAATTGCGGGCCTTTCACCAGGTGGCCATCTCCGGTGGCTTTTCACGCGCTGCCGAAGCGCTCTTCCTGACCCAGCCGGCGATCTCGGACCAGGTGCGCAAGCTCGAGGAAGAGTATGATGTGCTGTTGTTCAACCGCAACAAGAAGCAGGTCACGCTGACCCATTCGGGCCAAAAGCTGCTCGAGATAACCCACCGCATGTTCGATACCGAGCAACAGGCGCTGGAGTTGCTGACGGAGTCGCGCGCGCTGCGTTCCGGCACGCTACGCATCGTCGCCGATGCCGCACATCATCTGCTTCACATTCTCGGCAGCTTCCGGGCCCGCTACCCCGGCGTGCAGGTTTCGGTGCGCGCCGGCAACACCGAGACGGTGATCAGCAGCCTCTACAGCTACGATGCCGACATCGGCGTGCTGGGCGAGGTGCCGACAGGGCGCGATTTCGAGGTGCTGAAACTCAACTCGACGCCGATCATCGCGTTTGCATCCATCGACCACCCGCTGGCCGCGAAAAAGTCGCTCACCCTCAAGCAACTCGCGCAGGAATCGCTGGTCATGCGCGAGCGCGGTTCGAAGACGCGTCAGAAACTCGAAGATCTCGCAGCCGCCTCGAAAATCGAACTCAGGCCGGCGATCGAAGCCGAGGGCCGCGAAGCGGTCCGCGAGATCGTCGCATCGGGCGCCGGCATCGGCTTTGTCTCGGCGGCCGAATTCGGCCAGGATTCGCGGCTGGTGCCGATCACCATCGATGCTCCCGAGACCCTGATGGACGAAGCGCTGATCTGCCTGCGTGAACGCAGCGGCGGCAAACTGGTGCGGGCGTTCCTGGATATGGCAAGGTCCATGTCGGCGGATTAGGCGGCAGCGCGAACCTCCACCACATCAGCCTTCACCCGCTCCGACTTCGGATCGTAGGGGCTGCGCAGATGTGCTGTCGCGGCATGGCGAACGCCGGCAAGGTCGATCTCGAAACGACCACCGGTGAGAAACGCAGCATCGACGCCCGCCTCGTTCTCGATCAGCCCGAGCGCCACCGAGCGGCCAAGCGTGTGGCCGTAGGCGGCCGAGCGGACTTCGCCGACCGGCTTGCCGTCGCGCAGGATCAGTTCGCCGCCCCACAGCATCGGCTCGGCATCATCGAGCGTGCACAGCACGACGCGTCTTGCCGGTGCTGATGGCTTCGTCTCAACCAGCGCGTCGCGGCCGATAAAGTCACCCGGCTTGTCCATCGCGACGGCGAAGCCAAGCCCAGCCTGCCAGGGATTGATATCTGGCGTCAGCTCACGACCCCAGGCGCGAAAACCCTTTTCGATACGCAAGGCGTCGAGCGCGTAGTAACCGGCATCGATCAGGCCAAACTCGCTGCCAGCCTCATGCAGTGCCTCATAGACGCCGACGGCGAATTCGGTCGGCACGATCAGTTCCCAGCCCAGTTCGCCGACATAGGTCATGCGGTTGGCATAGGCGGTGGCATAGCCGATATCGATATCGCGGATGGTGGCGAAGGGAAAGCCGGCGTTGGAGAGATCGGCCGAGGAGAGTTTGCCCAGCAGATCGCGCGAGCGCGGCCCCATCAATGCCAGTACCGCGTAGGACGAGGTGACATCGGTCAAGATTGCATGCGCGTTGGACGGGATGTTTTTGACGATCCAGTCGGCATCGTGGATGGCTTGCGCCGAACCGGTGACGATAAGGAATTTCTCCACGCCAAGCCGCATCACGGTGAAATCGCTTTCATAGCCGCCACGTGCATTGAGCACGCCCGTATAAACAGACGTACCGACCGGTACGTCGATATTTCCGGCGCAGATCCAGTTGAGCGCGGCGCAGGCATCGTGGCCTTGCACGAGGAGCTTGGCGAAAGAGGTCTGGTCGAAGACGGCGACGGCTTCGCGTGTCGCCTTCGTCTCGCGCTTGACCGCCTCGTGCCAGTTCTGACGGCCGAAGGCATAGTCGTTTTCGGCTTTTTCTCCCGGTGCCGCGAACCAGTTGGCGCGCTCCCAGCCCATTTTGGAACCGAAGCAGGCGCCCTTGACGGCGAGCCGGTCGTAGAGCGGCGACCGGCGGAACGGCCGTGCGGTATCCAGTTCGCGGTTCGGCCACGGCATGGCGTAGTGCAGGCCGAGCGTTTCCTTGACACGGTCATGCAGCCAGCGCGGATTGTTGTTGAAGGGGGCGAAACGCCTGATATCGACCGGCCATAGATCCATGGTCGGCGCGGCATTGACGATCCATTCCGCCAGCGCCCTGCCCGCACCGCCGGCGCTGGCGATGCCCATCGAATTGAAGCCGGCGCCGACATAGAAATTCTTCAGCTCCGGCGCCTCGCCAAGGAGAAAATTGTTGTCCGGCGTGAAGCTCTCGGGACCGTTGTAGAATTTCTTGACCTCGGCCTCCGCCAATTGCGGTACGCGGACCAGCGCGTTTTCCATCAGGATCTCGAACTGATCCCAATCGTCCGGCAACAGCGCGAACTCGAAATTTTCGGGAATGCCATTCATGCCCCACGGCTTGGCGTGCGGCTCAAAGCCGCCCATGACCAGGCCGCCGACCTCTTCCTTGAAGTAGATAAAACCGTCGGGGTCGCGCATCACGGGCAGGTCCGGATGCACGCCCTCGATCCTGCCGGTAACGATGTACATGTGCTCGGCCGAATGCAGCGGCACCGAGACACCGCACATCAGCCCGACCTTGCGCGCCCACTGGCCGGCGCAATTGACGACGATCTCGGCGGCAATGTTGCCGCGATCCGTCTCGACACCGCAGGCGACACCATTCCTCTGGCTGATACCAGTGACCTTGACCCGCTCGATAATTTTCGCGCCGCGATTGCGCGCACCCTTGGCGAGCGATTGCGTGAGATCGGTCGGATTGGCCTTGCCGTCGCCCGGCAGCCAGACGGCGCCGACCAGATCGTCGGTCGCCATGACCGGCCATAGATCCGCCGCCTCCTTCGGCGAAATCACGTCGATGTCGACGCCCTGGGCGCGTGCCGATGCGGCCGTGCGCTTCAGCACCGTCATGCGGTCGGCGGTCCGCGCCACCGACAGTGAGCCACAATTCTTCCAGCCGGTGGCAAGCCCGGTCTCGGCTTCCAGCTCGCCATAGAGCTGCGTGGAGTATTTGATCAGGCTGGTCATGTTGGAGTGACTGCGCAACTGGCCGACAAGCCCTGCGGCGTGCCAGGTGGTGCCACCGCTGAGTTGCCCCTGTTCGAGCAGCACAACATCGGTCCAGCCGAGCTTCGTCAGGTGATATGCGACCGAGCAGCCGATGATACCGCCGCCGACGATGACGACGCGCGCCTGGGTGGGAAATTGGTTTGCCATGGGAGATCCTGCCGTTTTGACACGAGCCGGATCATAGCAGTCGAATTCCAAATATCAACACAAAATGCCACAAAATATCACATCAAGATGCAACCATCAGCTCAGGCCCCTTGCGCGCAAGCGCTTCGGCGATGTCGGCCTGCGGCTTCGCATCGACGATCACGCCGGCGG
>NZ_RZPQ01000394.1:0-5448 GCF_003999135.1 Mesorhizobium sp. M7A.F.Ca.CA.004.06.1.1
ACAAGCCAGGCACGAATTGCGGAAAATAGTTCACACCGATGTCGATTTCCGGGAGGCCCATTCGTCTTCACGATAGGGAGCCGAAGAATTCGCCCAATCAGGAACGATGCGATGACAATCACCATCACGGCATTTGAGCGATCGCCCGATCGCGGCAAGGGACTGGCGCGCGATACGCGCGTTCGCTGGGCGCTCGAAGAGGTAGGGCTGCCTTATGAGGTTCGGTTTGTTTCCTTCGCGCAGATGAAGGCGCCGGACCATCTGGCCCTCCATCCCTTCGGCCAGATCCCCACCTACGAGGAGGGTTCTCTCTCACTGTTCGAGACCGGCTCGATCATCCTTCACCTTGCCGAGCAGCACGCGGGCCTGCTGCCCGGCGATCGCGATGCCCGCGCGCGTGCGATCACGTGGATGTTTGCCGCACTTAACACAGTCGAGCCGCCGATCCTCGAATTAACGACGGCAAAGATATTCGAAGCTGACAAGCCCTGGAGCGAGGAGCGTTTGCCATTGGTGAAGGATCGTGTTCGCGCCTGTCTCGACAGGCTCTCGGCTCGTCTGGACGCCGCCGAGTGGCTCGACGATGCATTCAGCGCGGGCGATCTGTTGATGGTATCGGTGCTGCTGCGACTAAGAATGTCGGGCATTTTGGACGAATATCAAAACCTTGCTGCATATGTAGCGCGCGGTGAAGCTCGGCCTGCTTACATCAGGGCTTTCGCCGCGCAATTTGCGATCAACGCTCCACCGGCCAGCTGAAACATTGGCTGATAAAGCCGAGCCGACAGCCGATTTGACATCAGCTGCCGCCGAAGAGTTGAGCGAGAGCATTGCCCTCAGAGCGAGACGGGCGGCGCCCCCTACCGGTCGACCATCGCCATGCCCCGCTCGGTGTAGCGCGGGCCGGAGATTTTCCCCGGCGCAAGCGCTTCGTCGAGCGCGGCCATCTCGGCGGCATCGAGTTTGATCGCGGCGGCGGCGACGTTCTCTCCCAAGTATTTTGTGCGCTTGGTGCCGGGGATCGGCACGATGTCGATGCCAAAGCCGTCGCCCTTCGCCAGCAGCCATGCCAGCGCGACCTGGCCGGGCTTGACGCCGCGGGCAGCGGCGATGTCGCTCACCTTGGCGGCCGCCTCGACATTGGCGCCGTAGTTTTCGCCCTGGTAGCGCGGGTCGTTGCGGCGATAATCGCCGTCGGGATAGTCTTCCGCGCGCTTGACCTGGCCGGTGAGAAAACCTCGGCCGAGCGGCGAGAACGGCACCAGGCCGATGCCGAGTTCGCCAAGCAGCGGGATGATCTCCGGCTCCAGATTGCGCTCCCACAGCGAATACTCGCTCTGCACCGCTGACACCGGGTGCGCGGCATGCGCCCGGCGGATGTTGGCCGCGCCGGCCTCCGACAGGCCGAAGAAGCGCACCTTGCCTTGCGCGACGAGTTCGCCGACGGCGCCCGCGACATCCTCCATCGGCACCGCCGGGTCGACGCGGTGCTGGTAGAGCAGGTCGATATGGTCGGTTCCGAGGCGGCCGAGCGAGGCTTCCACGACCTCACGAATATGCTCGGGCCGGCTGTCGGTTCCAGCCTGCTTGCCGTTTTCGATGCGGAAGCCGAATTTGGTGGCGATCGTCACCTGGCCGCGCTTGCCCTTCAACGCCCGGCCGAGCAATGCCTCGTTGGTATACGGGCCATAGACCTCGGCGGTGTCGAGGAAGGTGCAGCCGAGTTCGATGGCGCGGTGCAGCGTGGCGATGGATTCGGCCTCGTCGGCCGGGCCGTAGGACTGGCTCATGCCCATGCAGCCGAGGCCGATGGCCGAGACCTGCAGCCCCTGGCTGCCGAGCTTGCGTGTTTTCAGGGTCATGGCAGGCGTTCTCCGGGAAGGTCCAGGAATTATAGCAGCCGATCGCTCAATTCCCACAGGGTGTTCGGCCGCATGTCGATGGCTTGAAGACGACGCGGCCGCCCCATGGCTGCTCACCATGCGGCGGCGCTATTCTTCGACGGCCAGGATCACTCCGGCAATCGCGGCGCCGACAAAAGCGCCCACGGATGCGCCGACAAGGAGATCGGCTGTGATATGGTTGCCGACCACTTCGCCGACACCGCCTCCAACCAATGTGCCGGCAATTATACCGATGAAAAGGCGGAGAAGTGGATCCGTAGTCAGGCGATTCAGCATCATGATGGCCTTTGCAGCTCGCTCACATGTTGGAGGCGACATCGCGGGTGGACGGAGGCTTGGGCCTATGAGCGGCACGCTGGTTTGACGCCTGCGGCGCAACGCTGGGCGTGGCTTTGGCATTCCCAGCGGTGTTGGACGCTTGCGCCTTGCGGCGCCTGAGCCAGTTGGATGACAGTTCGGCAAGGAGACTGCGCAGAGCCTTCACCACGTCCTCCTGAGTGCGGCGAGGCCAAAACCTCTATGCACCCAGTTTGTTCCACACCGAAAACAATCGTTCGCGAAACGGCGCCTGCCGGCGCGATCGGCCTGTTTGCCGGGTTCTGTCGAGGAGTGGATCGGAGGTCGCGGCATGTTCTGCCAAGCAGGCTGGCAGGTGACGTGACGCTGCCCAGGCTCCCAGTGCGCTGAAAGCGGCCGGGCATCACCTGCCGATATAGGCGGCCAGTTCGTCCGGCGTCCCGTTCGGGAAGGCCTGTTTCAGAAAGTCCAGGAAAGCCGACACGCGCGGGCTGAGCAGCCGCCGGGACGGGTAGAGCGTCCACAGAGCGATCTCAGGGCCGTCAATGTCTCCCCAATTCACCAGTGTGCCGTCAGCCAAATCGTGGGCCACCAACGAAATGGGAAGACGTGCTGCCCCGACCCCCGCTCGCACCGCATCGCGCACCATAATGAGCGTTCCCAAAGCGAGGACCGGCTCGATTTTTATCGCCGACCGGCCAGCCTCTGTCTTCACGTGCCATATTTGCCGTTCGCCTGTCCCGCGCGCAACGCCAGGGGCCGGACCACCGGTGCGAGGAAGGTCAGGGCTCGCCACGACGACCAGCCGGTCGCGGAGAAACGCCCGTCCGACCAGGCTTTCGTCGGGATCCGGGTTGACCCGGATTACCAGGTCGTAGCCTTCCTCGATCATGTCCACAGCCCGGTCCTCCGTCGTGACCTCCAGCCTCACCTCCGGAAATTTGAGGGCAAATCCCGCGGCGATCCTCCCCATCGCGGTCTGAGAAAAAAGCAGGGGCGCGCTGATACGCAATCTGCCCTTGGGTCTTTGACCGCCCGAGGCGATCGCCGCGGCCGTCTCGTCCAGTTCGGCAAGCAACGCCCCCGTCCGCTCGAAAAGCGCCCGTCCTTCCTCGGTGAGCTTCAGGTTACGCGCACCCCGTTCAAACAGGCGCAGGTCAAGGCTGCTCTCCAAGTCTCCAACCCGCCGGGACAGCGTTGCCTTGGGCCGGCCGGTGGCCCTTGCCGCTTTGCCGAAACCGCCATGGCGGGCAACGAGGTTGAAATCGGTCAGGGCCAGAAGATCCATGAGTGTTCCACCAGTGAGACGGTACGTCTAAAATTTTCGCCTATTTGAATGTTTGTGAGCCACACATATTGGGCCTGTCAAGCAACCCAACAGGAGAAATTCCATGACCATCCTCGTTACCGGCGCCACAGGCAATGTTGGCCGCCAAGTCGTCGAGCACCTCGTCAAGCGCGGCGCCGACGTCCGTGCTCTCGTCCGCGACCCGTCGAAAGCCAGCTTCCCGGCGGGCGTATCGGTCGCGCAAGGCGACTTCCTCGATGTCGATTCGCTGCGCAAAGCCATGTCCGGTGTTTCCACCCTGTTCCTCTTGAACGCGGTGGTGCCGGACGAATTCACCCAGGCTTTGGTCGCCTTGAACGTCGCCCGATCGGCGGGCATCGAGCGGATTGTCTATCTCTCGGTGATCCATGCCGACGTCTATGTGAACGTGCCGCATTTCGCCGGCAAGTTCGGCGTCGAGCGAATGATCGAGCAGATGGGCTTCAAGGCTACGATCCTGCGTCCGGCCTATTTCATCCAGAACGACCTGATGATCGAAGACGTGATCACCGGCTACGGCACCTACACGATGCCGATCGGCGTCAAGGGTCTCGCCATGATCGATGTGCGTGATATCGCCGAGATCGCCGCTCTCGAGTTGCTGCGTCGCGAACGGTCCGCAGAGCCGCTTGCGCTCGAGCGGATCAATCTCGTCGGTCCGCAGACACTGACGGGAACGGATATCGCGGCCATCTGGTCCGACGTGCTCGCCCGCCCGATCAGCTACGGCGGCGACAACACCGAAGGTTTCGAGCAGAATCTCAAGCAGTTCCTGCCTGCCTGGATGGCGTACGATATGCGCTTGATGGGCGAACGGTTCCTGACCGACGGCATGCTGCCCGAGGCCGGCGACGTCGAGCGCCTGACCGCGCTTCTCGGCCGCCCGTTGCGTCCCTATCGCGACTTCGCCTCACAAATCGCCGGCTCCGCCTGAGGAACTGCTCTGGTCATCACCAAGGTACGGAAACAGCAGGGCGGCCCTTTGAGGAGGCCGCCTTGACTGGCACGGGACAAATGCGCGTTCAGCCGGAATTGCCTTACTGCAGGGTGGCCTCACCAGGTCTGTCGAGTTGGGCGTTGACGCGCTCACCATCGTCGCCACCGAGGCCATCCACGAACAGACCAGCTACGCCGTCGAAATTGGTGAGCCCGTCGAATTCAATTGCCGCGCCAATCAGCTGGGCTGCCTGGAAGACAAGGTATTCGACGTCCTCGAGGGCGACGTTTTCGGCCAGATTCCTGACCCTTACATGCTCCGCCACCGCCGTGATGCTGACGATGCCGGTCTTCCTGAAGGCGACCTGGACTGCTGAACGGACGT
Source organism: Mesorhizobium sp. M7A.F.Ca.CA.004.06.1.1 (assembly GCF_003999135.1). Classification (NCBI taxonomy): domain Bacteria; kingdom Pseudomonadati; phylum Pseudomonadota; class Alphaproteobacteria; order Hyphomicrobiales; family Phyllobacteriaceae; genus Mesorhizobium; species Mesorhizobium sp. M7A.F.Ca.CA.004.06.1.1. The sequence goes on from NZ_RZPQ01000394.1 coordinate 4,850, forward strand.
CATCGCGTAGTCGCGCCGAGTAATCATACCGCATCGAAACCTCCCAAGGGGACCGGTTTTCGTTGAGGTTGCACAATGCGGCAGAGGCTTCGTCTTGGCAAGTCACGAATTAAAAAATATCTAAACAAATCAGGTAGTTACAATAGTTATGCAAGTGTGCGCCTTACGCCGAATACCCATGAGACTCATCTTGAGCATGAGAAGCAGTTCACCCATCGCGAGGTCTTGACGCGCTAGGAGCGGCTTCCTAATTATGCGGTAAGTGAGTTGAATACTCATTCTACGTATTTGTGGTGCTGAGCGAGGGAAGCGCGATGACTGAACTGGAACGCCCGGAACGGTTGCAGATCATGCTGACGTCAGACGAACTGGCGGCGCTGGAAAACTGGCGCTTCGACAAGCGCATGCCGAGCCGTTCGGCCGCCGTGAGGGAATTGCTGCGGCGCGGTCTTGCCTCGGATGGCTTCCTGACGGCGGAGCAAGGGACGAAGTCGCAAGACTTCGGCATCCTGCCAACCGCCGGCGGCAACGGCATTTCCGACGGCGGCAAGGAGTAGGGCGGTTCACCGTGCCTGAGCCGCCCTGGTCCCGCAGGCCGG
>NZ_RZPQ01000395.1:0-5419 GCF_003999135.1 Mesorhizobium sp. M7A.F.Ca.CA.004.06.1.1
CTGCAGAAGCATGTCGAGGTCGACGAGCCCGAGGCCGACGGCGAGGCGATTGCCGATCAGACCGGCACCGCCGTTGCTGCCACCGACGCCGATGACGCCGAGGAGAACATCACCTTCGACCGCATGACCGAGGAAGATCTCCTGGCCGGCATCGAGGGTCTGGTGCCACCGGAAAAAAGCGACGACTACTAAGAGCCTGGATCAAGCATCCGGCACTTCCGTCCTGGCAGTTTCGTGGCTATCTATGACATGCGCCGTACAGCAGTGCGGCGCATGATTCATTTCACCGCTGCGAGATCCCGCCCATGATGCGTCAGTATGAGCTTGTCGAGCGCGTCCAGCGCTACAAGCCTGACGTCAACGAGGCGTTGCTCAACAAGGCCTATGTCTATGCCATGCAGAAGCATGGCCACCAGAAGCGCGCTTCCGGCGACCCGTATTTCTCGCACCCGCTCGAAGTCGCCGCCATCCTCACCGAGATGCATATGGACGAGGCGACGATCGCGGTCGCCCTGCTGCACGACACGATCGAGGACACGACCGCCACACGGGCTGAGATCGACGATCTGTTCGGCCCCGAAATGGGCAAGCTGGTCGAGGGCCTGACCAAGCTGAAGAAGCTCGATCTCGTCTCGAAGAAGGCCGAGCAGGCGGAAAACCTGAGAAAGCTTCTGCTGGCGATTTCAGAAGATGTCCGCGTGCTGCTGGTCAAGCTCGCCGACCGCCTGCACAATATGCGCACCCTCGACCACATGCCGGAGGCCAAGCGCCTGCGCATCGCCGAGGAGACGATGGATATCTACGCGCCGCTGGCCGGCCGCATGGGCATGCAAGGCATGCGCGAGGAGCTGGAAGAGATCGCCTTCCGCTTCATCAATCCGGAAGCCTATCGCGCCGTCACCGCACGGCTTGCCGAAATCTTCGAGCGCAACAAGGGCGTGCTGACGGACATCGAAAAGGCGCTGTCCACGCTGTTCGAGAAGCATGCGATCAACGCCGGCGTGAAGAGCCGGCAGAAGAAGCCGTGGTCGGTGTTCCGCAAGATGGAGGCCAAGGCGCTGTCCTTCGAGCAGCTCTCGGATATTTTCGGCTTCCGCGTCGTCGTCGACACGGTCGAGGATTGTTACAGGGCGCTTGGCGCCATCCACACCGCGTGGTCGATGGTGCCCGGCCGCTTCAAGGACTACATCTCGACGCCGAAGCAGAACGATTATCGGTCGATCCACACCACCATCGTCGGCCCGTCGCGCCAGCGTGTCGAGCTGCAAATCCGCACCCGAGAGATGAACAAGATCGCCGAATACGGCGTCGCTGCCCATTCGATCTACAAGGACACCGGCGGCAAGACGAATGGCGCCGCCCACGCGATTTCGAAGGAAACCAACGCCTACGCCTGGCTGCGGCGCACCATCGAGCAGCTTGCCGAGGGCGACAATCCCGAGGATTTCCTCGAAAATACCAAGCTGGAGCTGTTCCAGGACCAGGTGTTCTGCTTCACCCCGAAAGGCATGTTGATTGCGCTGCCGCGCGGCGCGACGCCGATCGATTTCGCCTACGCGGTGCACACCGATGTCGGCGACACCTGCGTCGGTGCCAAGGTCAACGGCCGCATCATGCCGCTGATGACGGAGCTGAAGAACGGCGATGAGGTCGAGATCATCCGCTCCAAGGCGCAGGTGCCGCCGGCGGCATGGGAATCGGTCGTCGTCACCGGCAAGGCGCGCTCGGCCATCCGCCGTGCCACCAAGAACGCCATCCGCAAGCAATATTCGGGTCTCGGCATCCGCATCCTGGAACGCGCCTTCGAGCGTGCCGGCAAGACCTTCACCAAGGAGAGCCTGAAGCAGGTGCTGCACAGGCTGGCGCGCAAGGACATCGAGGATGTGCTGGCCTCCGTCGGGCGCGGCGAGCTCGCCTCCACCGACGTCATGAAGGCGGTATTCCCCGACTACAAGGATGAGCGCGTCACTACGGCCGTCCCCAAGCCGCGCGAGGAGGGCTGGTCGAAGATCCGCAATGCCGCCGGCATGTTGTTCCAGATTCCGGGTCGTGCCGCGCGCAAGGACAAGGACCAGCCACGCGATGGCGCCGTGCCGATTCGCGGCGTGCGCGGCGATCTGCCGGTGCGTTTCGCGCCGGAAGGGGCAGTGCCTGGCGATCGCATCGTCGGCATCGTCCAGCCGGGCACCGGCATCACCATCTATCCGATCCAGTCGCCGGCGCTGCAGGCGTTCGATGACCAGCCCGAGCGCTGGATCGACGTGCGCTGGGACATCGATGAGCGCACCAAGGAACGCTTTCCGGCGCGTGTCTCGGTCACCGCCATCAACGCGCCGGGGTCACTCGCCGATATAGCGCAGGTGGTTGCCTCGAACGACGCCAATATCCATACGCTGTCGATGGTGCGCACTGCGCCCGACTTCACCGAAATGCTGATCGATCTCGAAGTCTGGGATCTCAAGCACCTCAACCGGCTGCTGTCGCAGCTCAAGGACAATTCGAGCGTCAGCGACGCAAGACGCGTAAATGGCTAGATCATGCTCCGGTTTCGGACAAAGTCATGGTCAATCAAAAAGAGGCAGAAATGAACACCGATGAAGTGCTGGGCATTTTCCGCGAGGCGGGTGCTGTTCTGGAAGGGCATTTCATTTTGACCTCGGGCCTGCGCAGTCCGGTCTTCCTGCAGAAGGCGCGCGTGTTCATGCATGCCGACAAGACCGAGCTACTGTGCAAGGCGCTGGCGGAGAAAATCCGCGCAGGCGTGCCCGGCAAGATCGACTATGTCGTCGGCCCGGCGATCGGCGGGCTGATCCCAGCCTACGAGACCTCGCGCCATCTCCGCGTGCCGGCGATCTGGGTCGAGCGGGAAGGCGGCGAGTTCCGCTTGCGCCGCTTCGAGATCGCCAGGGGTTCGCGTGTCGTCATCGTCGAGGACATCGTCACCACTGGCCTGTCGATCCGAGAGACCATCGAGTGCCTGCGCGATCTTGGCGCCGAGGTAGTGGCCGCGGCCTGCATCATCGACCGTTCGGCTGGCAAGACCGATGTCGGTGTGCCGCTCATCGCGCTGGCCGAGTATGAGGTCCCGGCCTATCCGGCCGACCGGCTGCCGCCGGAGCTTGCCGCCATCCCGGCGATCAAGCCCGGCAGCCGCAACATCTGACGGGGCATTTTTTTCGCCCAACAGTGTGCGGCGGTTTTGGGGAAAGCGACATGCGTGAAGACAAATTGGAAATGATCACCGGCATCGATCATTTCGTGCTGACGGTCGCTTCGCTGGAAGTGACCTGTGAGTTTTACCAGCGCGTGCTGGGTTTTGAGCGCATCGACGCGGCGGATCGGCCGACGGCGCTGGCTTTCGGTATCCATAAGATCAATGTGCATGAGGTCGGCCGCACTTTCGAGCCGAAGGCGAAGTCGCCGGCTCCGGGCTCGAGCGATTTCTGCCTGGTCACGGACGGGCCACTGGATGAGGTCCGTGCCCGGCTCGCGGCCAATGGTGTGGCGGTGGAACTCGGTCCGGTTGAACGTGTCGGGGCCCGCGGTCCGATGATGTCGGTCTATTTCCGCGACCCGGACGGCAATCTGGTCGAGGTCAGCGAATACCTGCCGTAGCGCTGGTGCTCTTCGAAAAAGCGACTGCCAGTTTTCCTTAAATTCGCCGCGATTGTCCAATGTTCGAAGCATGAACCACCCCGAGGGGCGGCGACGAGTGCGCATCGGACAGACGGTGCTTGGTTGTTCTTCTGTCAGCGCGTCGTTATATCATGCTTGCGATTGCCATTGGGTGATCGTCAAGCGCAAGATGTGGCTACCACGCCCGGCTAAGGTGCCGTTGCGGGAGCCGTGGAACGGGAACAGAGTGCTTTTTCGACGCCGCAAGCCTGATGGCCTTTATGAGCGGGTGCGTACCTACCTTTGGCCGCGCCGCTCATTTTCGCGCTCGCTTCAGTATTTTTCCAAGCGCATCCTGCGGCTGAAGGCCACACCGCATGCGGTGGCGGCCGGCGTTGCAGCGGGGGTCTTCGCTTCATTCTTTCCCGTCGGTTTCCATTTCATCATCGCTGCCCTCCTGTGCTGGGTGATCGCCGGCAATCTGGTGGCGGCCGCTCTCGGCGCGGTTTTTTTCGGCAACCCCCTGACCTTCCCGTTGCTATGGGGGGCGTCGTGGGAAACGGGCAAGCTCATCCTGCATGACCGCTTGCCGACGCATGGGCCGCCGGCACATCTGGGCGAGATGTTGCACAACCTCTCCTTCGCGCAATTGTGGAAACCGGTCCTTGAACCGATGCTGATAGGCGCGGTTCCGCTCGGGCTCGCCTTCGGGCTGCTGTTTTACGCCATCACGCGCTGGGGCATGAACGCTTTCCGCGACCAGCGGTGCAAACGTCTGGCCCAGCGCGCAAGCCGGCATGCGCAATCGCCCCATCCCGGCGCAAGCATCGGTTCCACCGCGCGATGATCATCGGCATCGGCAGCGACCTGATCGACATCAGACGCATCGAGAAATCGCTGGAGCGTCACGGCCAGCGCTTCATCCAGAGAATCTACACCGAGGTCGAACAGGCGCGTTCGGACAATCGAGGCGCCCGCGCGGCCTCTTATGCCAAACGCTTCGCCGCCAAGGAGGCCTGCGCCAAGGCGCTGGGCACCGGTATGGCGCAGGGGGTGTTCTGGCGCGACATGGGTGTCGTCAACCTGCCCAGTGGCGCGCCGACCATGGCTCTGACGGGAGGAGCGCAGGCCAGGCTGGACAAGATCCTGCCAAACGGCCATCGGGCGGCAATCCACCTCACCATCACGGATGATTTCCCGCTCGCTCAAGCCTTTGTGATCATCGAGGCGCTGCCCGTCGAAGAAGCGCCACATTGATTGCCTCTGACGACCGGCATTGACGTTGCCCAGCGCGCGCCGAGACTCTATACCATCCAACGCACAATCGAGGACGACATGAGCGTGGCTGAAAAATCCGAGAAGAAATCCGGCGGGCTTGGCGAGACCGTCAGCGTCATCGTCCAGGCGCTTTTGCTCGCCCTGGTCATCCGCACGCTGCTGTTCCAGCCTTTTTCGATCCCGTCGGGATCAATGCGGCCGACGCTTCTTGAAGGCGACTATCTGTTCGTCACCAAATGGTCCTATGGCTATTCGCGGTACTCGCTGCCTTTCGGCCCCGACATCTTTTCGGGCCGTATCTGGGGCGCCGAGCCGAAGCGCGGCGACGTGGCGGTGTTCAAGTTCCCGCCTGATCCGTCCGTCGACTACATCAAGCGCGTTGTCGGCCTGCCGGGTGACAAGATCCAGGTCAAGGACGGCCAGCTGTTCATCAACGGCGTCGGCGTGCCGCGCGTGAAAACAGGCCAGATCGACAATCCCGACATCACCGAGGAATCGCGCCCGATCGATGTCTATCGTGAGACCT
>NZ_RZPQ01000396.1:0-5395 GCF_003999135.1 Mesorhizobium sp. M7A.F.Ca.CA.004.06.1.1
GTCTCGATAGCGCGGGCAACCAGCTTCTGGTCGGCCGCATCGAACGTGCCGGCAATCTCGCTTGCACGGGCGGCCAGATGATCCGCGGTGTCCTGGGCCCGGGCAGTCAGCTGATCGGCGGCTTCCTGGGCACGGGCGGCCAGCTTCTGATCCGCGGCGTCGAAGGTGCCGGCGATCTCGCTTGCGCGAGCGGCCAGCTGATCGGCGGTTTCATGCGCGCGGGCCAGCAGCGAGCTGGACGTATCGTCGGCACGGGCAAGCAAGGCGTTGGACGTGTCTTCGGCGCGAGCGTGGAGGCGACGGTCTGCATCCTCGAAGGTGCGGGCGATGTCTTCGGCCCGCGCCAGCAGGGCGGCGGACGTCTGCTCGGCGCGCTCGGCGATCTTGCGGTCGGCGTCGCTGAAAGCGGCACCGGCCTGCTCGTGCAGGGTGCTGGTGACTTCCAGCACCTTTTCGCGCAGGGCGCCGGCGACAAACACGGCGCTCTTCTCGAGCACGGCGCGGACGTTGTCTACGCCTGTCGAGAGCGCACGCTCCATGGTGCCGGCACGCTCCTCGATGATGCCGGTCTGGCGGCTGAATGCCTGCTCGATTTTCTCGACATCGCCTGCGATAGCGGCAGAGATGTCCGAGCTTCTGGCGGCAATCTGGTCGATGTGGCCCGACAGTGAGCGGTCGACATCCTTGCGGGTCTCAGCCAGCTTGCCGAGATCGTCTTCCAGCGCGAGGGTCAGCATATTGCGGCCTTCGGCGAGCTTGCCGACATGCCCGGCGATGATGTTGTCGATATCGCCGCGGCTTTCGGTGAGCTTCTGCAGGTCAGCTTCGAGGGCGCGTTTGAGAATGTCGCGACCCTCGGCCAGTTTCTCCACCTGGCCGGCGACCAGGCCGTCGATGCTGGAGCGGCTTTCGGCCAGCTTGGCGAGGTCGGCTTCCAGCGCGCGCTTGAGAACATCGCGGCCCTCGGCGAGCTTCTCGACCTGGCCGGCGACCAGGCCATCGATGCTGGAGCGGCTCTCGGCCAGCTTGCCGAGATCGTCCTCAAGCGCTTTCGACAGGGTCGAGCGCTCCTGGACGAGCCTTTCCGCGTGGCTGTTGACGAGGCCGCCGACGTTTTCGAGGTCGGCTTCAAGCGCTTTCGACAGCGTCGAACGGTCCTGCACGAGCCTTTCGGAATGGCTGTTGACCAAGCCGTTGACGCTTTCGAGATCAGCCTCGAGCGCCCGGGCGAACTGTGCTCGGTCATCGACCAGTTTCTGCGACTGATCGGCAATGGTGCCCTTGATCGCATTGAGGTCGGATTCCAGAGCACGCCGCAGGATATCTCGGCCCTCGGACAACTTCTCGACCTGACCCGCAACCAGCCCGTCGATGCTGGAACGGCTGTCGGCCAGCTTGGCGAGGTCATCCTCAAGGGCCCTCGACAGGGCGGAGCGGTCTTGGACGAGCTTGTTCATGTGATCGGCGATGACGCTGTTCACATTCTGCAGATCGGCTTCCAGGACCCGGGAAAGCTGACCGCGATCCTCGGCCAGCTTTTCCGACTGGCTCGATATGACGCCCTTGATCGTGTTCAGATCGGATTCCAGCGCGCGCTTGAGAATGTCGCGGCCTTCCGCCAGCTTCTCGACCTGACCGGCGACCAGACCGTCGATGCTCGAACGGCTTTCAGCCAGCTTGGCAAGGTCGGCCTCAAGCGTCTGCGACAGCAGGCCGCGGTCCTCGGCCAGCCGTCCCGAGTGGCTTTCGATCAGGCCGCGTATTCCGGACAGATCGCTGTCGAGCGAATGGGAAAGCTGCGTGCGGTCCTCCGCCAGTTTGGCGGAATGGGTTTCGATGAGGCTCTTGATGCCGACGATGTCGTTTTCCAACGCCTTGGCGAGCACGGCGCGGCCCTCGGCGATCTTCTCGACCTGACCGGCGACCAGACCGTCGATGCTGGCGCGGCTGTCGGACAGTTTGCCGAGGTCGGCCTCCAGGGCGCGTGACAGAATGTTGCGGCCCTCGGCAAGCTTTCCAACATGCCCGGCCACCATTTCGTCAATGATCGTACGAGCTTGCACCAGTTTCCCGGAGTCTTCGTTTAGGGCAGTGGAGAGCCTGTTGCGGCCTTCTTCCAGCCTTTCGAGATGGCTGCCGAGCGATGCATCGATGGCCGCCCGCGATTCATTGACCTTGCGCAGGTCCTCTTCGAGAGCGCGCGAGATCAGGCTGCGGCCTTCGGCCAGCTTCTGCACCTGGTTGGTTACCGCCGCATCGATGCCGGCGCGGCCCTCGGCGAACTTCGCCAGGTCGGCCTCCATGGCCGCGGCCATGCGCTCGCGGCTTTCGGACAGTTTCCTGCTGTGGTTCTCGACGGCTTCCTCGATGCCGACGCGGGCGTCGGCGAGCCGCTGGATGTCGCTGTCGAACGAACGCGACACGACGTGACGGGCGGCTTCCATGCGTCCGGCGAAGTCGCTGGCGCGGGCTTCGAGCATGGAGGAGGTCGAGGTGACGATATCGGCCATGTCGGCGCCGATCTGGGTCTTGCCCTGATCGATCATCGCCGACAGCGTGTCCTTGCTCTCGGCGAAGGTGTGCGCGATTTCGCGGGCGCGCTCGACCAGCGTTTCGTTGATCTGGCGGGCACGGGCCTCGAGTGCCGCATTGAGCTTCTGCGTTCCGGTGTCCAGCGCCTCGGCGCGGGTCTGGAACTCGCTGATCAGGGCCTGGCCGCGTTCGGCGAGAGTCCGCTCGATGCCGTTGAGGCTGGCCTCGAATTCGGAATTGAGAGTGCGCGCGGCACCGCCGAGCAGCGACACCATGCCTGTGGTGCGATCGTCGAGCAGATCGGTCAACGACCGTGTCAGGCCGTCAGTGGTGTCCGTCAGCTTGGCGATGCGGGTGTCGAGAAGGCTGGCGAAGGCCTCGCCCGAGGTCGACAGACGGTCGGTGATCGAATCGAGCCGGCCTTCGACGGAATCGAAGATCGACATCGAGCTTTCGTTGATGCGGTCGATCAGCGTGTCGCCGGAATTGGTGATCGTCATCGACAATTTGGTCGACGCATTGAGGATCGAGTCGCGGATGATGTCGGAGGCGGCGCCGATCTCGTCCTTCAGCGTCTCATGCGCGCCGGTGATCGAAGCGCGGACGCGCTCGGCATGGGTGACGACGGCTTCGCGCTCGCTGCCGAGCCCGTCGACCAGCGAACGGATGCGGGATTCATTCTCGGAATAGGAGCGTTCGATCTGGTTGACTTCGCTGTGGACCAGCGTTTCCAGCTCGACCGCGCGGGCAAGCGTGCGTTCGATGCCTTCGCCCATGGCCGCGACCTCGCGACGAACGGCCTGGCCGATCATCATGACGCGATCCTGGGCAAGGTTTTCCGGCTCGGTCAGGCGGAAGGCCACTTCGGTCATCGACTGTGCGGCGATGCGCATTTCCTGGGCGCGGCGAATCATGGCGGCGAAGGCCCAGAACAGGATGACGGGCACGATGGCCGCGACCGCAAGGCCGATCAGCTCCGGACGGGCAAGGAACTGGTCGAGCGTACGGATTCTCCAGATGCTCGGTCCGAAAAGCAGATTGGCCAAACCGCCGGCGCCAGCGAACCAGGCGAGCGAAACGAAGGCAACGACCCAGTAAATGGTGTTCGAGGCACGCCTGTTGAGGCTGTGCAGGAGCGTCTTATAGTCCTTCTGGCGATCGTCATTGGCCGGTGCGAAACCAGCGGGCTGGGCGCCATTGCGCGGTTCCACGGGGCGCAATTCGGCAGGCTTTGCCTTGGGCGCGGGTTTCGCGGCGTGGTTCTGATTGACTACGGGCTCCGGGTTTTGTTCCGGCTTATGATTGCGTCCCTCGCGCGCCAACTCGTCGGCCGCCTGGGATATCTGAGCTTCCAGATCCTCCATAGAAGCCGCGATGTCGAGGTCGCCGTTGCCGATCTCGTTGCTGAGGTCGAGATCGAGCGCCTTTTCCAGTTCCCTGGCCACGTCGCTGTCGAGAGTTCTCGTCGTCGTTGGTTTCTTTGCCATGCCTTCGCTACCCTGTACTAGCTGCCGCGGGCTTATAATTCTGTTTGTCTTGCCCCGCGCAGGAGGCTGAAAATGGACCCCTCGTATCGTAATGACACAGGGGGGTAAAGAAAACATGCATTCCGCGGGATACGTAAAACTTTAAATATAAGGTTAACGGAACTGTGATTTGGGCGCCGCTTTGGCAACATTTTTCCCGGCCATTCATTAACCCGTTGTCCATTGGATTCGCCTAGGTTTTTGGGCGAATCGAAGAAACGGAGTTCGAGTTCATGCGTGGCGAAAGCGGCATTGCCTTCTCAATGCCCGGGGGCGACGTATCCGGACCAAGGCGGTCACGGCCGGTCGATTTGGCACACCTTGCCCGCCAGACGATGGGTGACCGCAGCCTTGAGCAAGAGGTGCTGGCGCTGTTTGTACAGCAGGCGCTGTCCGTGCGCGACAGAATAGTCGACGCCGACATCAAGGACCGGCTTCTGCTCGCCCATGGATTGAAGGGTTCGGCACGGGGCGTCGGCGCCTTTGCCATCGCCGATTGCGCCACCGAGATCGAGCATCGGCCGGAAGACGGCCAGACGCTCAAACGGCTTGGCATGCTGATCGACGAAGTGCGCGATTTCATCGCCGCCATCAACCGCTGAATCCGCGCTGAACCCGATTTGCGGAAAAACGTCATCGGGCGGCGCTTTCATGCGGCAGTTGACTTGTCAGCCGGAGTGATTATCTCGGCTGGAACTCCCTTCAGGTGACAAATGACCAAGCTGACTTTCATTGCCCATGACGGCACGCATTTCGACATGGACGCCGAGAACGGCTCTACGGTCATGGAGAACGCGATCCGCAACGCCGTGCCCGGGATCGAAGCCGAATGCGGCGGTGCCTGCGCCTGTGCCACCTGTCACGTCTATGTCGACGAAGCCTGGACGGCTGAAGTCGGCGAGCCGGAAGCGATGGAAGAGGACATGCTGGACTTCGCTTACGACGTCCAGCCGAACTCACGGCTGTCGTGCCAGATCAAGGTGCGAGACGCGCTCGACGGTCTCATTGTGCGGGTGCCTGCCCGTCAGGGATAAGCGCAGTATCTTTGCCAACTGATTTTTCCCGCTGCGGCTTGGCAGCGGAGCGATGGTCATGCAGTGTCCTGCTGTTTCACTACAGCGCCGCGCGTCCTCTTGGACGCGCAAAGGACGCTGTAGCACTTTTATTTGCGCATGATCCTTTCCGAAAATCGATCCGATTTTCGGGGTCATGCGCAGCGAGGCACAGGCATGACCGACATTATCAGGACAGACGTGCTTATTGTCGGGGCAGGACCGGTTGGCCTGTTTGCCGTGTTCGAGCTCGGCCTGTTCGACATGAAATGCCACCTGATCGAC
>NZ_RZPQ01000397.1:0-5377 GCF_003999135.1 Mesorhizobium sp. M7A.F.Ca.CA.004.06.1.1
GCACCATATGGGCGCCGGAACTGTCGGTGAATTCCAGGGCCGCGCGATAGCAGTCGTCGAAGAAATCGCCGACCAGCCTGATCTCGATGAAATCGCCGCCGAACAGCTTGGTCTTGTCGATCTTCTGCTGCGGCGTCGTCACCGGCATGAACACGACGCCTCGCCTGCCGAAATGGCGGCAGACGAAAGCAAAACCCTGCGCGTGGTTGCCGGCGGACGCGCAGACGAACAGTTCAGCCTCGTTGCCGGCCGCCAGTGTCTTGCGGAAGAAATTGAAGGCGCCGCGGATCTTGTGGAGCGGACCGGCGACAGGTCCTCGCGCTTCAACAGCACCCGCGCGCCGGTCTTTTTCGACAGATAATCGTTTTCCTGCAGCGGCGTTTCAGGGAAGATCTGGCGGATCGCGGCGGCAGCGGCAGCAACGCGGGAAGAGAAACTGTTCATCGGAAACCACCCTTGGGAAAGCCACCTTGTGTTGCACGCTGTCCGCGGACCTCTATCATTGATCGGGTCGCGCACGTTCGGTTGTTGAGCGCCGGGACAAGGTGCGGCGCGAGCCAGCCTATTGCATATCCGGCTACGTGGCGCCATCGTCCATCATGTGCGTCGTTCCGAGCGGAAATTTTGCGGAATATTTTCAGTTACTTGTGGGTACATTCTCATGCCCCTGGCATCAGGCGGCTTAAAATCGCTATCTCTGCGGGAATTGGAAGGCCGGCGGCGACGCCGCCATTTTGGCTTTCGCGCAACACTGCGATGGCCGTAGCGGGGCGCCGATCACATTTCGACTGGACATGACTTAGTTCTGCCGCACTCTGCCTGTCCGGGAGGTATCGTGAGGATAGACAGGCCTTTCGGCCGGAGTTGGAAATTCAGGCGTGCCTTTGAAGAAGATTTTTATCGTTGTCCTGGCCTTGCTCGTCGCCGGCTGCGCCGGCCAGCAAACACAGGAATTGCTGGGCAGCGCCATGGTGTCCGCGCCGGTGACGGAGATCGCCGGCAACCACTCGATCTTCATCGCCACGACGCGCAAGAAATCCGACGATCCCAACAAGGTTTTCGACGGCGAACGCTCGGCGACGCTGAACTATGCCCGCGTCAACGTCACCGTTCCGGGGCTTCACAAGACCGGCCAGATCGAGCGCCGCTCGCGCGGCAAGTCGGATGACCCGGCCAAATATTTCATGGCTTCCGAGGTCGTCGGCTACGACACGCAGCCGAAATTCTCCAGCGCGCTCAATGCCGACATCGCGGCGCGTGGCGGCCGCGTCATGGTCTTCGTGCATGGCTACAACACCGGCTTCGATGCCGCCGTCTATCGCCTCACCCAGATCGTCCATGATTCCGGCTATCCCGGCACGCCCGTGCTGTTTTCCTGGGCATCGGGTGCCAGGACCACCGACTACGTCTATGACAAGGAAAGCGCCAGCGCTGCCCGCGACCAGTTGGAGGTGACGCTCAGGATGCTGGAGCAGTCCGGCGCGCGGCGCATCGACATCGTCGCGCATTCGCTCGGAACCTGGGTCACCATGGAAACGCTGCGGCAGATGGCCATCACCGGCGACCGCGATCTCGGCGGCAAGCTCGGCGACGTGGTGCTGGCTTCGCCCGACATCGATGTCGACGTGTTCAAGAGCCAGATGCGGCGCTATGGCAAGCCCGACAAGCCGTTCATCCTGCTGTTGTCGGACGACGACCGCGCGCTGCGGCTCTCCGGCCTGATCGCCGGATCCCGGCCGCGCGTCGGCGACTACAAGGATGCCGCCGATCTCGCCTCCTATGGCGTGTCGGTCGTCGACCTGTCCAAGGTCAAGGGATCGGACAGCTTCAACCATACGAAGTTCGCCGACAATCCGACGCTGGTGAAGATGATCGGCCAGCGGCTGCGCGAGGATGACGGCTTTGCCAGCGACCGTGACGTGACAGACCGCATCAGCCTGCTTGGCCAATAGGTGCGGTCCCGCGGTTTTCGCCGTGCCTGCCCGGCATCGCGGACGTGTGGATTCACTTTGAACTGGACCGCGCCGGTCTCTGGCCTTATCGGAATAGCCAGCGACGTCACGCGTTTGACGTCCCCCTTGGCGGGAGCCGGCGTATGACCATGCGTTCGAAGAGCTACCTCGTCGTTGCATTGGCGCTCGCTGTCACCGGCTGCGCCGGCGGCAAAACGCACGACCTGCTCAACAAGACGACGGTCACGGTGCCCGCTTCCGACATCGCGGCCACGCATGAAATCTTCGTCGCCACCACCCGCCAGAGGGCAACCAAGGACCCGCGACAGGTGTTCGACGGCGATCGCTCGCTGACCACCAGCTTTGCCCGTGTCGACGTCACCGTCCCGAAAAACCATCAGGTCGGCGCCATCGAGCGGGCCAAGGGATCGGCAAACAGCAACCCGGCCAAGGATTTCACCGCCAAGGACGTCACCTTCTATGAAGGCGCGCCGCAGTTCGCCAAGGCGGTCGGCGCCGACATCGCCATGCGCGGCGACCGTGCGCTGGTTTTCGTGCACGGCTTCAACAACGGCTTCGATGACGGCATCTACCGGCTGACGCAGATCGCGCACGACACGAAATATCCCGGCACGCCGGTGCTGTTCTCATGGGCTTCGAGCGGCAAGACCACGGGTTACATCTACGACAAGGAAAGCGCCAACGCAGCGCGCGACGACCTCGAGGCGACCCTCAGGATGCTGGCCAAGACCAAGGTCAAGAGCATCGACATCATCGCCCATTCGATGGGGACCTGGGTGACCATGGAGGCTCTGCGCCAGCTTGCCATCACCGGCGATCGCGATCTCGACGACAAACTCGGTTACGTCATCCTGGCCTCGCCCGACATCGATGTCGACGTGTTCAAGAAACAGATGATCCGTTACGGCAAACCCGACAAGCCATTCGCCATCCTGCTCTCGGCGGATGACCGGGCTCTCAAGCTGTCCTCCCTGATCTCGGGCGATAAGCCGCGCGTCGGCGATTACGGCGATGCGGCCGACCTCGCCAGCTATGGCGTGTCGGTGGTCGACCTTTCCCAGGCCAAGGGCGGTGACCGCCTCAACCACGCCAAATTCGCCGACAACCCAATGCTGGTGCAACTGCTGGGCGATCGGCTGCGGGCGCCTGCCGGCCTTGCCTCGGACGAGCCCGTCCCGACTCAGCTCAACAATCTCGGCCAGGGCCTCGGCAAGGCCGTCGGCTCGGTCGCGGAAATCGTCATCACCACGCCGTTCAAGGTGCTGACCATCGCCACCGGCGGGTAGCCGGGGGCAGCTTCCTGGTGGAGACCATCAGGTGTCGAAGTCGGCGCTGCCCCTCACCTGCCTGCCGGCATCCTCTCCCCGTATAGTGACGGGGAGAGGGGCGCTATTATCACCGGTTTCGCCAATGACCAGCATTGCAAGAAGAGGACAGTCGTTGCGGCCAGCCCCTTCTCCCCGTCAGTATATGGGGAGAAGTGCCCGGCAGGGCGATGAGGGGCGGCGCCGACGCTCGGCAAAGGTGAATTCGAACCTGAAGCGATTGCCCGCCGGGCATGGCCTGAATATCAACAATCCTAGACGAACAGATCGACCTTCTGGAACGTCGTCACGTCGATCAGGCCGACATCGGAAATCCTGAGTTCGGGAATGACGACCAGCGCCAGCAGCGAGTGCTGCATGTAGGCGTTGTTCAGCGAACAGCCCATCTTGCGCATCGCCTCGGTGAGCTTCTCTGCCTTGGCCGCGACGATCTCGGCCCGCTCGTCCGACATCAGCCCGGCGATCGGCATTTCGACCAGCGCCAGTTCCTTGCCCTTGGAGAACAGCACGACGCCGCCGCCGACTTCGCCCAGGCGGTTTACGGCCAGCGCCATGTCCTGCTTGTTGGTGCCGACGCAGATGATGTGGTGGGCGTCATGCGCCACGCTGGACGCCATGGCGCAGTCGCCCACATAGCCGAAGCCGGAAACGAAGGCGTTGGTGACGCCGCCCGTGCCCCGGTGGCGCTCGACCAGCGCGATCTGGCAGATGTCGTTGCGGCGGTCCATGGCGACCAGCCCGTCCTCGACCGGCAGATCGGCCTCAAGCGCGCGCGTCGGCGCCTGGTTCTCGATAACGCCGATGACACGCACCCGCACCTCGTTGGCGCCCTTGGGCGCCGTGATGTCGAAGTCGTCGCCCTTCAGCTTCTTGCCGAGCTTGACGGTGTTCTTCGCCGTCTTCGGGTAATCATAGGCCGGAATATCGATTTCGAGCTTGCCGCCCTTGGCCACCCTGACGCCGCGTGCATAGACCTCGTCGATGGTCATTGCGGCGAGATCCGAAACGATCAGCAGGTCGGCCAGCCGGCCCGGCGCGATCGAGCCGATCTCGCGCTCCAGTCTGAAATGCTGGGCGGTGTTGAGCGTCGCCATCTGGATCGCCGTCACCGGCTTCAACCCCTGTTGGATGGCGTGGCGCACCACGCGGTCCATATGGCCTTCCTGGACCAGCGTGCCGGAGTGGCTGTCGTCGGTGCACAGGATGAAATTGCGCGGGTCGATACCGCTCTCCGTCACCGCCTTGATCTGCGAGGCGACGTCGTACCAGGCCGAGCCGAGCCGCAGCATCGCCTTCATGCCCTGGCGCACACGGGCGATGGCATCCTCGGCGCGCGTGCCCTCATGATCGTCCTCGGGGCCGCCGGCGACATAGCCATGGAACGGCAGGCCGAGATCGCGCGAGGCATAGTGGCCGCCGACCGTCTTGCCTGCATGAACCGTCGCCGCGATCTCGCCCGACATGACAGGATCATTGGCGGCGACACCGGGAAAATTCATCACTTCGCCCAGGCCGATAATGTTCTCCCAGGTCATCGCCTCCTCGACATCGGCGACCGTCAGCTCGGCGCCGGCATGTTCCAGCCCCGGCGCCGAAGGCACGCAGGACGGCATCTGCACATGCACGTTGATGGGCATGGCGACCGCTTCGTCATGCATCAGCCGCACGCCGGGCAGGCCAAGCACATTGGCGATCTCGTGCGGGTCGATGAACATCGAGGTGGTGCCGTGCGGAATGACGGCCCGGCAGAACTCGGTCACCGTCACCATGCCGCTTTCGACATGCATGTGCGCGTCGCAGAGACCGGGCACCAGGTAGCGCCCGCCGGCGTCGACCACCTTGGTGCCCTGGCCGATGGCACGGCTGGCATTGGGCCCGCAATAAGCGAAGCGCCCGCCGGCAATGGCGATGTCGGTGCCGGCGATGATCTCGCCCGAATGGACGTTCACCCAGCGGCCGTTGCGCACGACCAGGTCAGCGGGTTTGCGCCCCATGGCGACATCGACCAGATGTGTCGCCATCTCGGTCCACGGTCTGGGTTTTGCGAGCGTTGCTTTCGTCATTCGCGATTCCTTCGGT
>NZ_RZPQ01000398.1:0-5370 GCF_003999135.1 Mesorhizobium sp. M7A.F.Ca.CA.004.06.1.1
CTACAAGGATTTCGGCATGGGCCGCTCGCGCGGCACGATCCCGATCCAGATCGCCGGCAACGTCAAATATGCCGGCCTGTTCGAAGCCGCTTTCGGCATGACGCTGGGCGAGATCGTCGACGAGATCGGCGGCGGCACGGCCACGGGGCGACCGGTCAAGGCGGTGCAGGTCGGCGGGCCGCTCGGCGCCTACTTCCCGCGCGCGCTGTTCGACACGCCGTTCGATTATGAAGCCTTCGCGGCAAAGGACGGGCTGATCGGCCATGCCGGCATCGTGGTGTTCGACGACACCGCCGATATGCTGAAACAGGCGCGCTTTGCCATGGAGTTCTGCGCCATCGAAAGCTGCGGCAAGTGCACGCCCTGCCGCATCGGCTCGACGCGCGGTGTCGAGACCATCGACAGAATAGTCGCGGGCATCGAGCCGGAGAAGAACCTCGCTCTGGTCACCGACCTCTGCAACACGATGAAGTTCGGTTCGCTCTGCGCGCTGGGCGGCTTCACGCCCTATCCCGTGATGAGCTCGATTACCCATTTCCCCGACGACTTCAAGCCAGCGCCCGTGCGCGTGGCTGCCGAATAGGAGCTGGCAGATGAACATCAAGGCCGACTTCCCCTCCCTCGTCGAAGAGATCGACTACGGAACCCCGCAATCGAAGGCGCAGAAGCAGGTCACGCTGAACGTCGACGGTCGCAGCATCACCGTGCCGGAAGGCACCTCGATCATGCGTGCCGCGATGGAAGGCGGGGTCGAGATCCCGAAGCTTTGCGCCACCGACATGCTGGACTCCTTCGGTTCGTGCCGTGTCTGCCTTGTCGAGATCGAAGGACGCGGCGGCACGCCGGCATCGTGCACGACGCCCGTCGGCGAAGGCATGATCGTGCGCACGCAGACCGAGCGGCTCGATGCCATTCGCCGCGGCGTCATGGAGCTCTACGTCTCCGATCATCCGACCGGCTGGAACGAACAGGCCGGAACCGGCGCGAGCGAGTTCGATGCGGTGGCGAAGTCGATCGGCCTGACCGAGAACCGCTACGGCATCGAAGGCCGCAACCACGTCAAGCCGGAAGGTGGCGTGGCGCCCGGCCATGGCTCGCTGGCGGTCGACTACATCGCCCGCGATGAATCCAACCCCTATTTCACCTATGATGCCTCGCAATGCATCGTCTGCTCGCGCTGCGTGCGGGCCTGCGAAGAGGTGCAGGGCACCTTCGCGCTGACCATCGAGGGACGAGGCTTCGAATCCCGGGTTTCGGCGGGGATGCACGAGGCGTTCATCGATTCGGAATGCGTGTCCTGCGGCGCCTGCGTGCAGGCCTGTCCGACCGATGCGCTGCGCGAGAAGACGGTGCTTGCCAAGGGCCTGCCGGAGCGCTCGGCTGTTACCACCTGCGCCTATTGCGGCGTCGGCTGCTCGTTCAAGGCCGAGGTGAAGGGTGACGAAGTCGTTCGCATGATGCCCTATAAGGAGGGGAAGGCGAACCACGGCCATTCCTGCGTCAAGGGCCGTTTCGCCTATGGCTACGCCACCCACAAGGACCGCATCCTGTCGCCGATGATCCGCGAAAAGGTCACCGACCCGTGGCGCGAGGTGAGCTGGGAAGAGGCGATCGCCCATACGGCCAAGGAATTCCGCCGCATCCAGTACCAGTACGGACGCACTGCGATCGGCGGCATCACCTCGTCGCGCTGCACCAACGAGGAAACCTATCTCGTCCAGAAGATGGTGCGGCAGGGTTTCCGCAACAACAATGTCGACACCTGCGCACGCGTCTGCCATTCGCCGACGGGCTACGGGCTCGGCCAGACCTATGGCACCTCGGCCGGCACGCAGGATTTCGATTCCGTCGACTTCACCGACGTCGCCGTCATCATCGGCGCCAATCCGGCTTCCGCTCACCCGGTGTTCGCCTCGCGGCTGAAGAAGCGGCTGCGCCAGGGCGCCAAGCTGATCGTGCTCGATCCGCGCCGCACCGAGATGGTCAAGTCGGCCCATATCGAAGCGGATTATCACCTGCCGCTGAAGCCCGGCACCAATGTGGCCGTGCTGACGGCGCTGGCGCATGTGATCGTCACCGAGGGCCTGTTCGACGAAGCCTTCATCCGCGAACGCTGCGACTGGACGGAGTTCCAGGATTGGGCATCGTTCGTAGCCTTGCCGGAAAACAGCCCCGAAACCGTCGGCAAATTGTCCGGCGTCGATCCAGAGCTGATCCGGGGCGCTGCGCGGCTCTACGCCACCGGCGGCAACGGCGCGATCTATTACGGCCTCGGCGTGACGGAACACAGCCAGGGCTCGACCACTGTGATGGCAATCGCCAATCTCGCCATGGCCACCGGCAATATCGGCCGGCCCGGCGTCGGCGTGAACCCACTGCGCGGCCAGAACAACGTGCAGGGCTCCTGCGACATGGGCTCCTTCCCGCACGAACTGCCGGGCTATCGCCACATCTCCGGCGAAGCCGTGCGCGATATCTATGAGACCTTGTGGGGCGTGAAGCTGGACGACGAACCCGGCCTGCGCATCCCCAACATGCTCGACGCCGCCGTCGACGGCAGCTTCAAGGGCATCTACATCCAGGGCGAGGACATTCTGCAGTCCGATCCCGACACCAAGCATGTCGCCGCCGGCCTTGCCGCGATGGAATGCGTCGTCGTGCACGACCTGTTCCTCAACGAGACGGCGAACTACGCGCATGTCTTCCTGCCGGGCTCGACTTTCCTGGAGAAGGACGGCACCTTCACCAACGCCGAGCGCCGCATCAACATGGTGCGCAAGGTTCTTGAGCCGAAGGCGCGCTACGCCGATTGGGAGGCGACGCAGGAGCTTGCCCGCGCGATCGGGCTGGACTGGAACTATCAGCATCCCTCCGAGATCATGGACGAGATCGCGATGACCACGCCGAGCTTCGCCGGCGTCTCCTTCGAGTTGCTCGACCGTGTCGGATCCGTGCAATGGCCCTGCAACGAGAAGGCGCCGCTCGGCACCCCGATCATGCATATTGACGGGTTCGTGCGCGGCAAGGGCAAGTTCATCCGGACCGAATATGTGGCGACGGACGAAAGGACGGGACCGCGCTTCCCGCTGCTGCTCACCACCGGCCGCATCCTGTCACAGTACAATGTCGGCGCGCAGACCAGGCGCACCGACAACAGCATGTGGCACTCGGAGGACCGGCTGGAGATCCATCCGCACGATGCCGAGAACCGCGGTTTGCGCGACGGCGACTGGGTCCGGCTGACCAGCCGATCGGGCGAGACGACGCTGCGCGCGCTGATCACCGACCGGGTGTCGCCCGGCGTGGTCTACACGACGTTCCATCATCCGGACACGCAGGCCAACGTCATCACCACCGACTTCTCCGACTGGGCGACCAATTGTCCGGAATACAAGGTGACGGCGGTGCAGGTCGGCGCCTCCAACGGACCGTCGGAATGGCAGCGCGACTATGACGAGCAAGCCAAGCAGAGCCGGCGCATCGCGTCTTTGCAGGCGGCGGAGTAGTCTTGAGCGCGCGCCGCAAAGCCACGACGCAGGTATCGCGGCTGGCGCACCGCGCGGTTGGGACGACGGCTGCCAACCGGATGGTGCCGGAAGAGACGCCGGTGGCGTTCTCCTTTGCCGGCACCACGCATGCGGTGATGATGGCAAGCCCGGCGGATTTCGAGGATTTCGCGCTCGGCTTCTCGCTGACCGAAGGCATCATCGCCTTGCCCGAAGAGATCGAAGCCATCGAGGTCGAGGACCATGGCGCCGGCATCGACATTCAGATCCGGCTGAAGGACCGAGCCAACACACGTTTCGAAGCGCGGCGGCGAAGGCTCGCCGGCCCGGTCGGCTGCGGGCTTTGCGGCATCGAGTCGATCGAGGAAGCGATGCGCTCGGTCGATGCGGTTGGTGCCTCAAGCCTTACGCTTGATGCCGACGACATCGCTCGTTCGGTCAAGCTTTTGTCCAAAGTGCAGCCGCTGCACACCGAGACCGGAGCGGTACACGCCGCCGGTTTCTATATGCCTGGCAAGGGCATCGTCATGGCGCGCGAAGATGTCGGCCGTCACAATGCGCTCGACAAGCTGGCCGGCGCGCTGGCCAGGGCCGGCATCGATGGCGCATCCGGTGCTGTGGTGGTGACATCCAGGGTGTCGGTCGAAATGGTGCAGAAGACGGCTTCTATCGGCTCGGCCTTCATCATCGCCGTCTCGGCGCCGACCGCACTTGCCATCCGCACGGCGCAAGAGGCCGGCATGACGCTGGTGGCGCTGGTTCGCGGCGACGATTTTGATATTTTCACCCACCCCGACCGGGTGGTTTGCGGAGTTGCCAAGCATGTCGCATGACGAAGAACACATTATGAGCACCGCCGAGAAGCTGGTGCGCATGGCAAACCAGATCGCCGATTTCTTCCATTCCAAGCCGCGCGAGGAAGGCATTGCCGGCGTCGCCGAGCACATCAACAAGTTCTGGGAGCCGAGGATGCGGCGGCAGTTCTTCGAAATGCTGGACGACGGCACCGGGAACTTCAACGAGTTGGTGGTGGCCGCCTCCGCCAGGATCAGGCGGCCGATCACGCCGGCTGCGGCCGACCTCAAACTCGGACTCGAGCCCTCCCCTGCCGACGTCGCCGCCTCGCAGGAATAATCGCCAAGCCGCGCCGGCTTACATTCGTCATCGCTAAAGTTTAAGCTGCCGCATCCGCGCTGTTCTGCTATGGTTTGACGACCAGAAATCGTCAGGCCGGGGTGGAAATCTCGTGAGGCCGATCGAGACGCGATACGCCCGTAGCGGCGATATGAGGATCGCCTATCAGGTGGTCGGGCAGGGATCGCTCGATCTGGTCTTCGTGCCGGGCTTCATTTCCAACCTCGACCTGCACTGGGAAGACGAGGGCTATACCAGGCTCTTGAAGCGGCTTTCGGCATTCTCGCGGCTGATCCTGTTCGACAAGCGCGGCACGGGTCTGTCCGACCGCGTCGACGCGCATAACCTGCCCAGTCTCGAAACGCGGATGGACGATGTGCGCGCGGTTTTGGACGCTGCCGGCAGCGGCCGTGCAGCCCTGCTCGGCTCCTCCGAAGGCGCGCCGATGGCGATGCTGTTCGCCGCCACCTATCCGGAGCGGACGCGGGCGCTGGCGCTCTATGGCGGCTATGCGCATTTCCACAAATGGGTGATGTCGCCCGAACGCCTCGACGCTTTCATCGAGATGGCGGAGACAGCCTGGGGCACCGGCGCCACTCTGCCCCATTTCGCGCCGAGCCGGGTCGACGACGCGCATTTCGCCCAGTGGGGGGCACGTTTCGAACGATTGTCGGCGAGCCCGACGGCGGCGGCGGCGCTGGCGCGCATGAAAGACGACGGCCACATCCGC
>NZ_RZPQ01000399.1:0-5367 GCF_003999135.1 Mesorhizobium sp. M7A.F.Ca.CA.004.06.1.1
ACGATGATCCTGCCGGCGGATGCTGCCTGGGGCGCAGTCGACGCGGTTTCGGTCGGCAAGGTGAAGCTGGTGCCAGCGCCGGCCGTCGATATGGACGCCGTGCGCAAGGTCGCCGCGGCGATCCGTACCGCTCCGGGCCGGGCAGGCATGATCGTTCGCGGAAAGGCCGCACGCGCCGATGCGCTCGCCATCGCCGGGCAGATTTCGACGGGCAGCGATGTCCGCCTGTTCGGCGAGGTTCTGATCGCACGGATGCAACGCGGGCGTGGGCGTGTCGCGCCGACCCGCATCCCCTATCCGGTCGATGCGGCGATGGCTGTGCTGAGCGACGTCGATGTTCTGATCCTGGTCGGTGCGAAGGAGCCGGTTGCCTTCTTCGCCTATCCGGGGAAACCGGGACGGCTCGTGCGGGAAGGCTGCGAGGTGCTGACACTGGCCGCCCATGGCGACGATCTGCATACGGCGCTGGAGGCGCTTCGCGACGAACTTGGCATCAAGCCGTCACAACAACAGGTGCTCGCGGCCGCTTTTCCCGACGAGGCAACGCCGAACGGCAAGCTGACGGAAGATGCCATCGCGCTCTCGGTGGCGCGCAAACTGCCGGCCGATGCGATCGTTTGCGATGAAGCGGTCACCTCGGCCAGGCGTTTCTTCGCGCTGTCGGCCTTTGCAGCGCCGCACGACTACATGATGGGCACGGGCGGATCGATCGGCGGCGGCATCCCGATGGCGACCGGGGCGGCAATCGCCTGTTCGGACCGCAAGGTGATCAACCTCGAAGCCGACGGCAGCGGCATGTACACGGTACAGGGATTGTGGACGCAGGCGCGGGAAAAGCTCGACGTGGTGACGATCGTGTTTTCCAATCGAACCTATGCAATCCTGCATGGCGAGATGAAGAATGTCGGCGTGGGCGCGATCGGCGAGAACGCCAGGCGCATGCTCGACCTCGACCATCCCTCGCTCGACTGGGTGTCGCTGGCCAAAGGCATGGGCGTGGAGGCGGCTCGCGCCGATACGTGCGAGCGCTTCGAGGCGCTGCTGGACAGCGCGCTGTCACGGCGCGGGCCGTTCCTCATCGAAGCGGTGCTCTGAGCGCGGCGAAAAACGATCGGCGGAACCGAGCTACCAGCGGGTCTTTTCGCCGGGAGCCGCCGGTTCGATCGCCAGCGCGTGCACGCCGGCCTTCAATTCGTCGGCAAGCAGTTCATTGACGGCGCGGTGACGGTCGATGCGGCTCATGCCGGCAAAGGCGGAAGCGACGACGCGGACGCGAAAATGCGTCTCGCCGGTGCCGTCATAAGTGCCGTGATGGTCGGAGCCGTGATGGTGGTGGCCGGCATGGAGATGGCTCTCGTTGATGATAACCAGCCTGTCCGGCGAAAATGCCTTATTGAGCTTGTCTTCCATGGTCGCCTGTATGGACATCGCCATCTCCCTTCACCACATATCGCTGGCGTCTCGGCCTGGAAACCGAAAATCGGTTTCGCAAGGGGCCGCCGCCGAGCAACAAAATCCGCCATTCGCCTGCTTTATGCCGCGATTCAGCGGTTAGGGCGATGATCGCGAAAATGTCAATTCTTGTTTCGCATCTGCGAACGCCCCATAAATGGGTAAGATGAAGCCGTACCCCAAATATTTCGAGAAGATTCGCGTCCGCCCCGACAAGGACGCGGAGCTGAAGTCGCACTCGCCGATCTGCCAGTGGGACGGCTGCAAGGAAGCGGGCACCCATCGTGCGCCGGTCGGGCGCATGAAGGAAGGCGAGTATTTCCACTTCTGCTTTGATCATGTGCGCGAGTACAACAAGGGCTTCAACTACTTTTCCGGCGTGCCGGACACCGAGGTCGCGCGCTTCCAGAAGGAAGCCATGACCGGGCACCGGCCGACCTGGAAGATGGGCGCCAACGGGGCCTCGACGCGGTCGTCGCCCGATATGGCCCAGATGCGTTCCGGCCGCGCCGGCTACTATAACCGCATGCGCGACCCGTTCGACCTGTTCAAGGGACCGAAGGATCCGCGCGAGGCGCGCGAGCGCAAGGCCAAGCCGCTTGAGGCCAAGGCGCTGGAAACGCTTGGTCTTGATACAAAGGCGACTGGCAAGGAGATCAAGGCGCGCTATAAGGAACTGGTGAAACTGCACCATCCGGATGCGAATGGTGGCGACAGAGGTTCGGAAGACCGGTTCCGCGATGTGCTGCAGGCCTATCGCGTGCTCAAACAGGCGGGCCTGTGCTGAGCGGCCATACGGTTCGTGTCGTTTTCCAACTTTCATAAGGTTGGAAAAGGCTCTAAGACCGCCCCCGGACAAAATCGATTGCCGGCGAAATCAGACGTTTCGCCCGTGGAGACGTTGAGAGATATGAACAAGGTCGATCGTGACATCGCCAACCTGCCCGACACGACGGTGTCGGTGAAGGAGAAATTCGGCTTCGAGTCCAAGATGGTGGTGCCGGCCTATTCGGTGACATCGGAGCATGTGCCGGACATCGATCCGGACTATCTGTTCGACAAGAACACGACGATGGCGATCCTTGCGGGCTTTGCCTACAACCGCCGCGTCATGGTGTCGGGCTATCACGGCACCGGCAAGTCGACCCATATCGAACAGGTCGCCGCTCGCCTCAACTGGCCTTGCGTGCGCGTCAACCTCGACAGCCATGTCAGCCGTATCGATCTCGTCGGCAAGGACGCGATCGTCGTCAAGGACGGTTTGCAGATCACCGAATTCCGCGACGGCATCCTGCCCTGGGCCTACCAGCACAATGTCGCGCTGTGCTTCGACGAGTACGATGCCGGCCGTCCGGATGTGATGTTCGTCATCCAGCGCGTGCTGGAATCGTCGGGCCGGCTGACGCTGCTCGACCAGAGCCGGGTCATTCGCCCGCATCCGGCCTTCCGGCTGTTCTCGACCGCAAACACGGTCGGCCTTGGCGACACCACCGGCCTCTATCACGGCACCCAGCAGATCAACCAGGCGCAGATGGACCGCTGGTCGATCGTCACCACGCTGAACTATTTGCCGCACGACAACGAAGTCGCCATCGTGCTGGCCAAGGCCAAGCACTATCGCGACGGCAAGGGCAAGGACATCGTCAACAAGATGGTGCGCGTCGCCGACATGACGCGCTCGGCCTTCATCAACGGCGATCTGTCGACCGTGATGAGCCCGCGCACCGTGATCACCTGGGCCGAGAATGCCGAGATATTCGGCAATATCGGCATGGCGTTCCGGCTGACCTTCCTCAACAAGTGCGACGAACTGGAGCGCTCGGTGGTGGCCGAGTTCTATCAGCGCGCCTTCGGCGAGGATCTGCCCGAGAGCGCCGCCAACGTGGTGCTGGGCTAAGCAGGGTCTCGATGGCGGGTCCGGGCGACAACACGCGCAACAAGTCGAAGACGGGGTCTGAAGCCGATAGCTTCAAGCGTGCCGTTACCGTCTGCATGCGCGCCATTGCCGGCGACAAGGAACTGGAGGTCGGTTTCGCCAAGGACCGGCCGGCGCTCGCCGGCAGCCGCGCGCGCTTGCCGGAGCTGCCCAAGAAGGCATCGAAGACCGATATTGCGATCACCCGCGGCCTCGGCGATTCCATGGCGCTGAAGCGCGCCTGCCATGATGTGCGCATCCACACCAAGCTGGCGCCGGAAGGCAAGGCGGCCCGCGCCATCTATGACGCGGTCGAGCAGGCTCGCGTCGAGGCGATAGGCTCACGCGCCATGCAGGGCGTCGCCGACAATATCGGCTCGATGCTGGAGGACAAATACGCCAAGGCCAACCTCGTCGACATCAAGGACAAGGCCGACGCGCCGATCGAGGAAGCTCTTGCCCTGATGGTGCGCGAGAAGCTGACCGGCCGCCCGGTCCCGAAAAGCGGCGAGCGGCTGGTCGAACTTTGGCGCCCCTGGGTCGAGGAGAAGGCCAAGGCCGACCTCGACGGATTGTCGGCCAAGCTCGGCGACCAGCAGGCGTTCGCCCGGGTCGTGCGCGAGATGCTCGCCTCCATGGAGATGGCCGAGGAACTCGGCGACGACCAGGAGACGGAAGATTCCGAGGACAATGACGACAACCAGCCGCAAGGCGAGGAGCAGAGCGAGGAGGGTGGCGAAGAGGATTCCGGCTCCGAGCAGTCGCAGTCCGAGGATGCCGAAGCTTCCGCCGATGACGAACAGTCGGCCGAGACGGAAGCCTCCGACGCCACCGCCGACGATCTGTCCGACGATGACGACGCCGATGCCGAAACACCCGGCGAGGCGCGCCGCAACGACAATCCCTTCACCAATCTGCCGAAGGAGATCGACTACAAGGTCTTCACCACGGCTTTCGACGAGACGGTCGGCGCCGAGGAGCTGTGCGAAGAGGAAGAACTCGACCGGCTGCGCGCCTTCCTCGACAAGCAACTGGCCAATCTGTCCGGCGTCGTTGGGCGGCTGGCCAACCGGCTACAGCGCCGGCTGATGGCACAACAGAACCGCTCCTGGGATTTCGACCTGGAAGAAGGTTACCTCGACCCGGCAAGGCTGGTGCGGGTCGTCATTGACCCGATGCAGCCGCTGTCGTTCAAGCAGGAGCGCGACACCAAATTTCGCGACACGGTGGTGACGCTGGTGCTCGACAATTCCGGCTCGATGCGCGGCCGGCCGATCACGGTCGCCGCCACCTGCGCCGACATATTGGCGCGCACGCTGGAGCGTTGCGGTGTCTCGGTCGAGATCCTCGGCTTCACGACACGGGCGTGGAAGGGCGGGCAGGCGCGCGAGAAATGGCTGAAGGATGGCAAGCCGCCGAATCCTGGCCGGCTCAACGATCTGCGCCACATCATCTACAAGTCCGCCGACCATCCATGGCGGCGGGCACGGCGCAATCTCGGCCTGATGATGCGCGAAGGCCTGCTCAAGGAAAATATCGACGGCGAGGCGCTGCTGTGGGCGCACAACCGGCTGATCGCCCGGCCCGAGCAGCGCAAGATCCTGATGATGATCTCGGACGGCGCGCCGGTCGACGATTCGACGCTGTCGGTCAATCCGGGCAACTATCTCGAGCGCCATCTGCGCGCCGTCATCGAGCTGATCGAGACGCGTTCGCCGGTGGAACTGCTGGCCATCGGCATCGGCCACGACGTCACGCGCTACTACCGCCGCGCTGTCACCATCGTCGATGCCGAGGAACTGGCCGGCGCCATGACCGAGCAACTGGCTTCGCTGTTCGCCGAGGAAAGCGCGAAGGATACGCGACGCGGCGGTGGTATGCGGCGCGCCGGATGATTTCCAGGCGCGGCGGGTTTCGGCAGACGCTTTTCGCCGCCATCGCCCTGCTTTCCGGCGTGGCTTCGGCGGCAGCCGGTTCGGCTGACTCTGGTTCTGTCGAAC
>NZ_RZPQ01000039.1:0-17505 GCF_003999135.1 Mesorhizobium sp. M7A.F.Ca.CA.004.06.1.1
TCGCTGCGATCATGAGCCGACCCTCCCCACAAGGGGGAGGGTGAGCAGATCTATTCGCCGGGCGGCTTGCCGGGCTCGGAGTGCATCCGGCGCACGCGGCGTACGCCCCACCAGACCAGCAGGATGGCGACAGGCACCGAAGCCGCGGTAATGATCTCCGGTGCGAAGGCATGGCCGAAGATCGAGGCACCCTTGGCGACATAGCCGACAAGGCCGACCACATAATAGGAGACGGCGGCGACCGAGAGCCCCTCGACGGTCTGCTGCAGGCGCAGTTGCAGGCGGGCGCGATTGTTCATCGAGGCAAGCAGGTCGCGGTTCTGTTTCTCGACCTCGACATCAACCCAGGTGCGCAGCAGCGTCGTGGCGCGGGTCAGTTTTCGCGACAGATTTTCCTGCCGCTCCTCGACCGAGCGGCAGGTGCGCATTGCGGGCGCCACCCGGCGCTGCAGGAACCCGCGCCATGTGTCATAGCCGGGCACAGCCTCTTCCTCGAGCGCCTCCAGCCGTTCGCCGACGATGCCGTCATAGGCACGGCTGGCGCCGAAACGGTAAAGGCTCGACGCCGCGTCCGCCTCCAACTCCGCCGCAAGTTCGGTCAGATCGGCCAGCAAGGTCTGGCTGTCGCGAGTCCCGGCGACCTTCATCTCCAGCGTGGTCTGCGCCAGCCGGTCTTCGATGCGGCGGGCACGGCCGGACAAGGTCAACGCCAGCGGCAGGCCGAGCATGGCCAGCGTCCGATAGGTTTCGATGTCGATAAGCCGCTGCGACAACGCGCCGGTACGCGCCGGGGTCAAGCCGCGATCGAGCAGCAGCATGCGCGTCAGGCCATCGCCATCCTGGCGAAAATCGGTGACGATGGCGGCGTTTCCGCGCTCGACCAGCGAGTAGCACAGGCTGGTCGGATCGAAACCGGCTATCAGCTGCTCGCTCGCTTGCGTCCATTTGCGGATTTCGAGCCTGATGCCGGAGATGCAGGTTCCCGGCGGCGAAAACCCGTTGCCGAAGGGGGAGTCCTCCTGCGCCCTGCCGCTCTCGGAAAGCGGCCCTTCCCACAAATAGGTCGAGAATTCGGTGTGCCGCTCCCAGCGCAGCGAGCCCTTGCCCCATTTCATGGCATGATGGCGGGCCTGGCGGTCGGGCGCGGCGACGCCGAGGCGCCGCGACAGTTCGGAAAGCACCGCGTGGTCGACGCCCGAGCCCCCCTCGGTCATGAAGGCGAGTTGCATCAGGACGCGTGGCTTTTCGATCAGCGGGTGCGGCCGGGCATGAACCTCGCCGAGTGCGCCAGGCCGGCCCTCATGCGCAGGAAAGCCCATGACGCTGCCCTTGGCGCGCGGCTGGAATTCGAGATCGGACGGGTCGTCTGACACGGCTTGTTCCCTGGGTTTCCTTGAACCCTCTTGCACGCGCGTCCCTCTAGTGCCAATGGCCTGATGACGCAAACAGCAAGTTAGCCGAAGATGATGGCATCGGGCGGGAAATCGGCCCGCTTTTGTCAATTGGATAAATAATTTGACCAGTTGGCGAGGCAAGCTCTATTCTACGACACCGGTTCACCTTCCAGGCATTCTGTTGAGCGACATTTTTTCCAGGATCGAGCATTCGCGCACCGCCGACGAGGTGGTGCAGCAAATCGAGAGCCTCATCCTCGAAGGCGTGCTGCGCACCGGCGACCGGCTGCCGGGCGAGCGCGAGCTTGCACGCCAGTTCGACGTATCCCGGCCGATCCTGCGTGATGCGCTGAAGTCACTGGAAGGACGCGGCCTTTTGACGACAAGGCCCGGCGGCGGCACGCATGTCGCCGATGTCATCGGCCAGCTCTTCACCAAACCGGTGACAGACCTGATCTCGATGCACCGCAAGGCAGTGACCGATTATCTGGAATATCGCCGCGAGATCGAAGGGGTCGCGGCTGAATACGCGGCACGGCGCGCCACTGCCGACGACATGGCGCTGCTCGACAAGATCATGGCACGCATGGACGATGCGCACCGGACCGGCGACTTCGACGACGAGGCCGAGATTGATGTCGAGTTCCACCACGCGATCTGCGAATGCGCGCACAACATCATCCTTTTGCACACGTTGCGCTCCTGTTACCGGCTGTTGTCGGAAGGCGTGTTCCAGAACCGGCTGCTGGTGTTCACCGTGCCAGGCGCGCGCGACGCCCTGCTGGCGCAGCACCGCGCGATCCATGCGGCGGTGAAGGCCGGCGATCCGGATGCTGCCCGGCAAGCGGCGATGGACCACATCACCTATGTCGAACGGTCGATGGCGGAAGCCGAGCGCAGCGGCGACTGGCAGCGCGTTTCGCGACTGAGGCTGAAGCAGCGGGTCGAAGCCACCGATACCGAACCTGCACGCAAACGCTCCTAGCTATCGAAACGGGAAGCCCATGAGCCAGATCCTGACCATCGCCGACCTCAAGGACCTCGCCCGCCGGCGCGTGCCGAAGATGTTCTTCGACTATGCCGATTCCGGTTCGTGGACCGAAAGCACGTATCGGGCCAACGAAGAGGATTTCCAGAAGATCAAGTTCCGCCAGCGCGTGCTCGTCGATATGGACAACCGTTCGCTGGCATCGACGATGATCGGCGAAAAAGTGTCGATGCCGGTGGCATTGGCGCCAACCGGCATGACCGGCATGCAGCACGCTAATGGCGAGATGCTGGCGGCTCAGGCGGCGGAGGAATTCGGCGTGCCGTTCACCTTGTCGACGATGAGCATCTGCTCCATCGAGGATGTCGCCTCGGTAACCACGAAGCCGTTCTGGTTTCAGCTCTATGTGCTGCGTGACAAGGAGTTCGTGCTCAACCTGATCGACAGGGCAAAGGCGGCGAAATGCTCGGCGCTCGTGCTGACGCTCGACCTGCAGATTCTCGGTCAGCGCCACAAGGACATCCGCAATGGGCTTTCGGCGCCACCCAAGCTGACGCTGACGAACATCGTCGACATGGCCATCCGCCCGCACTGGTGCGCCGCCATGGCCGGCACGAAGCGGCGGACCTTCCGCAACATTGTCGGCCACGCCAAGGGTGTCGGCAACATGGCCTCGCTGGCATCGTGGACGACGGAGCAGTTCGACCCGCATCTGTCGTGGAAGGACGTCGCCTGGATCAAGGAGCGCTGGGGCGGCAAGCTGATCCTCAAGGGCATTCTCGACAAGGAGGACGCGCTGATGGCGGCCAAGACCGGCGCCGACGCGATCATCGTTTCCAACCATGGCGGGCGCCAGCTCGATGGTGCGTCGTCGTCGATCGGCGTGCTGGAAGAGATTGCCGACGCGGTTGGCGACACGATCGAAGTGCATATGGATGGCGGCATCCGCTCCGGGCAGGATGTCCTGAAGGCGCTTTGCCTAGGTGCCAAGGGAACCTATATCGGCCGGCCATTTCTTTATGGCCTGGGGGCGCTTGGCAAGGAAGGGGTTACCAAGGCGTTGGAAATCATCCGCAAGGAGATGGACATCACGCTGGCGCTGTGCGGAAAGCGTCTTGTCACCGACATGGGCAAGGACCAGCTCCGGCGCTAAGCCCGTGACCGCGCGACCACGGAGACACCGAAAAATTGGCAGAACCCGGCATCCATTTTCTCGACGCGCATGGGCCGGAAGGTGTGCGTCTTTACGCGATCGGCGATGTCCACGGCCGGCTCGACCTGCTGGCCGCCATGCATCGGCGCATCAGGACCGAGATCGAGCAGGAGGCGCCTGCCGACTGGCGCGTCATCCATCTTGGCGACTATGTCGACCGCGGGCCGGACTCGAAGGGCGTCATCGATTTCCTGATCGAAGCGCAAGAGCGCGACCCTCGTCACCTGATGCTGGCCGGCAACCACGACATCGGTTTTCTCGACTTTCTCAAGACCCCTGACCCGGAAGGGCTTTTCATCCGGTTCGGCGGCATCCAGACGGCACACTCTTACGGCGTGGCGATCAGTGAAGGCACAAGCATGTGGTTCGGCAAGGCCGAATCGGCCGTGCGCAAAGGACATCAGGCCCTGGTCGAGGCCGTGCCGCAAAGCCACATCGACTTCCTGCGATCGCTGCCGTTCTCCGCGACTTTCGGGGACTTCTTCTTCTGTCATGCCGGCATCAGGCCGGGCAATCCTCTGGAGAAGCAAAGCCCGCAGGACCTGATCTGGATCCGCGACG
The DNA here is from genome assembly GCF_003999135.1 of Mesorhizobium sp. M7A.F.Ca.CA.004.06.1.1. Lineage (NCBI taxonomy): Bacteria > Pseudomonadati > Pseudomonadota > Alphaproteobacteria > Hyphomicrobiales > Phyllobacteriaceae > Mesorhizobium > Mesorhizobium sp. M7A.F.Ca.CA.004.06.1.1. The sequence goes on from NZ_RZPQ01000039.1 coordinate 4,157, forward strand.
TCTTCCACAACCACCCCGACCTCTATCCGAAGATCGTGGTGCACGGCCACACGCCGGTGCCGGAGGCGGAAGTGATGGCCAACCGCGTCAATGTCGACACGCTTGCCTGGCAATCAGGCATGCTGAGCGCGCTCGTCGTCGACGGCGCGGACAAACGCATCCTGACAATGACGATCAAGGAAGCTTGAGCGTCGCGCGTCGGAGGACGCGAAAGGCGCTTTCCGCCTTTAGCGCAGCGAGGCGGTGACGCCGTAACCGTCGACGGCGTTGTGGTTGTTGGCTGCGTCGGCGGCATAGATGCCGAGACCGCACAGCACGATGGCGGACAACATGGCAAAGGACAGAAGCGCTGCTTTCACGGAGGTCATCTCTTGTTGAGCTTTCTGCATCTGTGCACCAGGCGGTTACCAATGCGTTGAAACGGAGAATTCGCTTCAAAGTTTCGACGATTTTGCGCTTCTAGGCATGTTCTGTATCAACGGTGTGTCGCGCGGGTCACACAAAAGGTTCATAGCCGTTGCACAGAAGATGCAGAGCGCGCGCCTTCTAGGATGGCGGGCGGACACAAGCCAAGAATGAAACGGTTTTCCCCAGGCGGTTTCACCGCCGCGTGCCAATTATGTCACGCTGGAGGGTACGGAGAGGCCAACACTCAGATGGTCGCTACCCAGGCACGGGCAATGGCGAGGCCAGCGGCATCCGCATCGGGCCCGTTGCGGGCCATTTCGCCATCGAGCTTGCCGGCCCAGTCGGGATGGCGAGCGGCGATGGTCGGGGCAAACGACGTGCTCCAGTCCTCGACCATCGGCCGGTCGGCCTCGAAATGGAACTGGAAGCCGTAGACGGCGCGGCCGACGCGAAATGCCTGGTTCTCGGCGACATCGTTGCCGGCAAGCCGCACGGCGGCCTCAGGCAGCACGAAGGTGTCGTCATGCCACTGGAAGATCGGGAATTTCTCCGGCAGCGCGCCCAGCACCGGATCGCCCTTGGCGTCCGCCGTCAGCGATACGCCGTGCCAGCCGAACTCATTGGCGCCGCCGATGCGGTTTTCGCCGCCGAAGGCACGGGCGACGAGTTGGCTGCCCAGGCAGATGCCGAGCACGGCGCGATCCTTGTCGGCAAAGTCGCGGGTCAGTTCGAGCAGTGCCGGGAAATAGGGGTACTCATCGTCGGCCAGCGCGTTCTGGCCGCCGCCGAGCACGATCATGGCATCATGCCCGGCCGCGTCATCCGGCAGGGGATCGCCTTTGTAAGGGAGACGCAGGTCGAGATCGGCACCCGCTTCCGCAAGTGCTGCGCCGACCTGGCCGAGGCCGGTATTGTCGTAGTTCTGCACCACCAGCACCCGCATCACAAAACCCTGCTGACATGAAAAGATGCGAGGAGCGATATCATGCCGCTCGCATTGCAGCCAAGATGCGTGTCCGGAGAGAAAACTATGCCACTGCAGAACCGGGTCGATCCGTTCGGTACCATCCACGCTGTGCCCGATCGCGGCATGTTCACCGGCAATCGCGGCATCATCCACGATCCCGAGACCAAGACGCTCAAGAAGAAGCGCTGGGCGCTTCCGGCCTGGATCATCTGCGTCCGCCAATTCCGCGATGTGCGGCGCGAACCGATGGGCCGCAACCGGAAGGGCGGCAAAGCGGGCTGGACAGAACTGTTCTTCCTCGACGAGGTGACGGCATTGGCGGCCGGGCATCGCCCCTGCTTCTTTTGCCAGCGCGAACGGGCCAGGGATTTCGTCGGCCGCTTCGGCGACGCGTTCGGCATTGCCGAACCGCGCGCGCCGATGGTCGACAAGCGGCTGCACAAGGAGCGGCTGGCCTCGGGCGGCAGGCCGCCAGGGATTGCTGTTGAAGACCTTGCCGGCCTGCCGGACGGCGCCATGGTTGCGGATGGTCGCACTGTTTATGCCCTGCGTAGGGGCAAGACGCTGCGCTGGTCGTTTGCGGGATATGGCCCACCCGCAGATTTCGGCCTGCTCAAAGGCAGGACGCTGTCGCTGCTGACGCCGGCCACGACGCTCGCCGTGCTGCGGCGTGGCTTTCGGCCGGTGTGGCATCCTACCGCCGAGGCTTGACGCCGGCGGCCGGCTCGCTCATTCCTCGGCGATGCGCGCCAATTACAAGATGCAACGTCTGTTCGTGCCCGACGATCTCGCGCCGGATGTCGAGTTCGACGCTGGCCAACAGCAGAGCCACTATCTCCTGCATGTGCTGCGGCTTGGCGAAGGCGCCGAAATCCTGGTGTTCAATGGCCGCGACGGGGAGTGGTCAGCGGCCATATCAGCGAAGACGAAAAGGGCGGTGCGGCTGAAGGTGTCAGCGCTGCAGCGGCCGCAGCCGCCGCTGCCCGATCTCGTCTACTGCTTTGCGCCGTTGAAGCAGGGCCGGCTCGACTATCTCGTGCAGAAGGCGGTCGAGATGGGCGCCGGCATCCTGCAGCCGGTCATCACCCAGCACACGCAAGTGGCCAAGCCGTCGATCGATCGCCTGCGCGCCAATGTCGTCGAAGCCGCCGAACAATGCGGCATCCTGGCCGTGCCTCAGGTGCACGAAGCCGAAAAATTCGACCGTTTGCTGACCGGCTGGGACACTGAGCGACGGCTGATCTTCTGCGATGAGGATGCTTCGACCAACAATCCGCTGGCCGCGCTGCAGGCGGTCAAGGAAAAGAAGCTTGCGCTGCTGGTCGGGCCGGAGGGCGGCTTTTCCGACGACGAGCGCAAGATGCTGCGCGCCCTGCCCTTCGTCACCGCCATTCCGCTCGGCCCGCGCATCCTGCGCGCCGACACGGCGGCGGTGGCCGCGCTCGCGGTGATGCAGGCAACTGTCGGAGACTGGTGAGACGTCATCCCTTGCAAGGGACGCAGAGTTCCAGCAACGTTCAATTCCTGTTGACCTGTGGCTCAGGATTTTTCGCTTGATCGTCTGCTGACATTTCGTCCATTTACCGCCGGCGGTCATCCGGCCGCCTCTGAGGGTACCATCATGGCGCGCGATACGACCGATTTCCGCCCGATCGAAGGTGTCGACGAACTCGTCGAGCATCTGGCCGAAGGCAACAAGCCGCGCGACAAATGGCGCATCGGCACCGAGCACGAGAAATTCCCCTTCTATGTCGACGGCAATGCACCGGTCCCCTATGGCGGCGAGCGCGGCATCCGCGCCATTCTCGAAGGCATGCAGTCAAAGCTCGGCTGGGATCCGATCGTCGATGACGGCCGCATCATCGGCCTGGTCGAGCCGACCGGTCAGGGTGCGATTTCGCTGGAACCCGGCGGCCAGTTCGAGCTTTCCGGCGCACCGCTGGAAACGATCCACCAGACCTGCCGCGAGGGCAACGCCCATCTGGCGCAGGTGCGCGAGATCGCCGAGCCGATGGGCATCCGTTTCCTCGGCCTCGGCGGCAGCCCGAAATGGTCGCTGGCCGAGACGCCGAAAATGCCGAAATCGCGCTATGAGATCATGACGCGCTACATGCCCAAGGTCGGCACCAAGGGCCTCGACATGATGTACCGCACCTGCACGATCCAGGTGAATCTCGACTTCGAGAGCGAGGCCGACATGCGCCGCAAGATGCAGGTGTCGTTGAAGCTGCAGCCGCTGTCGACGGCATTGTTCGCCAATTCGCCTTTCACCGAAAGCCACCCGAACGGCTTGCAGAGCTGGCGCGGCGATATCTGGCGCGACACCGACAACCAGCGCTCGGGCCTGCTCGAATTCTGCTTCTCGCCCGATTTCGGTTTCGCCGACTATGTCGAATGGGCGCTCGACGTGCCGATGTATTTCGTCATCCGCGACGGCCGCTATCACGACATGACGCACGTCACCTTCCGTCAGTTCATGGCCGGTGCCGCGCGCAATCAGGTGCCGGACGGGCTGCCGACAATGGGCGACTGGGCGAACCATCTGTCGACGCTGTTCCCGGACGTGCGGCTGAAGCGCTTCCTTGAGATGCGCGGCGCCGATGGCGGGCCATGGCGGCGCATCTGCGCGCTGCCTGCGTTCTGGGTCGGGCTGCTCTATGATGAAGCCGCACTCGATGCCGCCGAGGCGTTGACGTCGAGCTGGACGTATGAAGAAACGCTGGCGATGCGCAACGCCGTGCCGGAACAAGGCATTTCCGCACCGTTCCGCAACACCACGCTGCGCGAGATCGCGCGTGACGTGATGGTCATTTCCCGCATGGGCCTGAAGAACCGTGGCAAGAAGAACCGCGACGGTTATGACGAGACCTCGTTCCTCAACACGCTCGACGAGGTCGTGGCGCGCGGCACAACCAGCGCCGAGGAGATGCTGTCGGCCTACCACACGCGCTGGGGCGGCTCGATCGAGCCGGTTTTCATGGAATACGCCTATTAACCCTCGGATCTGGCAAAGCTGACCGGCCGGCAAAAGTCGCTTCAATCGGAAGTGGAAACAAACTAGGGTTCTTCGGCGAGGATTTCCGGAGGAGAGACCAATGCCTTCCTTGTTCGACATGCTGACACAGGCCCAGAACGGCAACGGCATGCAGGCCCTTGCCCAGCAATACGGGCTTTCGATGCAGCAGACGCAAGCCGCGGTCGCCGCATTGCTGCCGGCCTTTTCGCAGGGGCTGCAGCGCAACACAGCCGACCCTTACGGGCTCGGCGCCTTCATGACGGCGATGGCCAGCGGCCAGCACGCCAAGTATTTCGAGGACGCAACCCGGGCCTTCTCACCGCAAGGCGTCGATGAGGGCAACGGCATTCTCGGGCACCTGTTCGGCTCGAAAGACCTGTCGCGCGCCGTGGCCAGCCAGGCGGCGCAAGCCAGCGGCGTCAATCAGCAGATCCTGCAGCAGATGCTGCCGGCGATCGCCTCGATGGTCATGGGCGGGCTGTTCAAGCAGACGACAAATCAGATGCAGGCCGCCGGCGGTTTTGGCGGCGGCAACAATCCGCTCGGCGAGATCATCGAGCAGATGATGCGGCAAGGCGGCGGCATGCAGGCCCCGGCGCCGCAGCCGCGCCAAGCGCCGCCACCCCAGAACCCGATGGACAACCCGCTCGGCAAGGTGTTGCAGGACATGTTCGGCGGCGGTGCGGCTCAGCCACAGCCGCAAAGCCAGCCGCAGCCGCAGCCCAATCCCTACGGCGACAATCCACTCGGCAAGGTGCTGCAGGACATGTTCGGCGGTGGCGCGCCTCAGCCGCAGCCGCAAGGGCGGGCGCAGCCGCAGCCTCAGCAGACACAAAGCCCCTACGGAGACAATCCGCTGGGGAAAATCTTCGAGGAGATGCTGCGGCAAGGTGGCGGTGGCTTAGGCGGCATCCCTGGCGGACAGCCGGCGCCGCAACAGCCTCAAGCGCCCCCACAGCAGCGTCAGGCACCGCAGCCACAGGCCAATCCGAGCGGCAGGCCGAAAAACCCGTTCGACGACCTGTTCGGCAAGATGTTCGAGACCGGCGCCCAGCAGCGTGACGACTACCAGAAGGGCGTGGAGACGATCTTCGACCAGTTCAAGCGCGATATGGATCGGCGGTAAGACATGATGGACAGACTTGAATATCCGGTCGTCATTGCGCCACTTTCTGCAGAGGATGGAGCCTGATCTGCCAGGCTGCGTGAGTGATGGCGACACTCCTGAAGAGGCCATCGCCAATGTCCAGGACGCCATAGCAGCCTGGATAGAGGCCGCGCATGAGCTCGGCAGATCGATACCAAGGCCATCGCGAAAGCTGGCATTCGCCTGACAGCCAAAGGAAAAGCCCGGTCCTGGGAGGACCGGGCAGAGTGCAGGCGGGCCGGGGGGATCCGGCAGGGAGTGGGAGCCTGCATACTCGTCAGTCGCGTCGAACCCCGAAAAGGTTCGCGGCAACCTAAACAACAAGCATCAGATCAGGCCACCTTGCGGGCGATGTCCTCGATCGTTTCGATGCGATCGCTGGCGATTTCGCGCAGCATCGCCGTCGGGTCGCGGCCAAACGGCACGTCGATGGCGACGTGCAGGTCGCCGCGCGTCAGGCCGATATCGGCGAGTTCGGCGTCCGACATCTCGCCAAGACGATAGAAGGCGCGGCGATTTTTCCAGGCGCGGTAGATGTTGGAGACAGTGTTGGCCACGCGAGTCGCAACGGCCGGACGCGAGGTGATGCGCGAGGTCTCGGTGGCGAAATCAAACGTGGTCATTGTCGGTCTCCTTCAGACTCGAACTGACAAAACCAGGCGATCGGCGCTGGCGACAGCGGCCGTTCCGGCTTCGATTCACATGCCTTCATGTGGACAATGCCAATTTGCCATCGGCCGATTGATTAATCCAACGAATGTTTCTAATCTTTACCATCAACACCAGTGATGGATCATGTCGATGAAATCGCCGCTCGATCTCGATCAGTTGCAAACTTTCATCTCGATTGCCGACACCGGCAGCTTCACCAGAGCGGCCGAAGAGGTGCACCGGACCCAGTCGGCGGTGTCGATGCAGATGCGCCGGCTGGAGGAGCGGCTCGGCAAGCCGCTGTTCGAAAAGGACGGGCGCACCAACAGGCTGACCGAGGAAGGCGACAAGCTGCTTTCCTATGCGCGGCGGCTGCTCTATCTCAACCGTGAGACGCTGGCTGCCTTCGACGACCGGCGGCTCGAAGGCACGATCCGCATCGGCACGCCCGACGACTATGCCGACCGTTTCCTGCCCGAGATCATGGCGCGGTTCACGCGCTCCAATCCGCGCGTCGAACTGACCGTCATCTGCGAGCCGACACCGGGGCTGGTCGAGCATATCAAGCGCGGCAATCTCGACCTCGCGCTGGTGACTCACAACGACGTACGCGGCCAGTCGGAGGTGGTGCGGCGCGAACCGCTGCTGTGGGTCACCTCGGCCAACCATGCGACGCATGAGCAGGAAACGCTGCCGATGGCCTTCGGCCGGCCGAACTGCATCTGGCGGCGCGCCGCCGTCGATGTGCTCGACCAGCAGAACCGCGACTATCGCATCCTGTTCACCAGTTTCTCGGCCACCGTCATCACCGCCGCGGTGCTTTCGGGCCTCGCGATCTCGGTGCTGCCGGAATGTGCGCTACGGCCCGGCATGCGGGTGCTGGGCGAAGCCGACGGCTTCGGCGCCCTGCCCGATTGCCGCATCGGCATCATGCGCGGCCAGACGTCGCGGCCGGAGATCGTCGATGCGCTCGCCCGCCATATTTCGGAAAGCCTGGACAACATCTCCGTGCCGGTCGGTGAAGATCCCGGGACATTCGATTTCGCGGCACTCGCCTTCACCAAGCTGCGGCGAACCAAGCCGAACCAGATTCTGCCCGGCTGGTAGGCGGGGTCAGGTATGCGGGTTATGAACGGCTGGCCCGACGCAACCGCCTTGACGCGGGCGCCCAACCGTTCCCCAATCGACCGATGAGCGAAGCAGCATCCGAATCACGCACCAACGCCGCCGAATATACGGTGAGCGAGATTTCCGGCGCGCTGAAGCGCACGGTCGAGGACGTTTTCGGCAATGTGCGGGTGCGCGGCGAAATATCAGGCTATCGCGGGCCGCATTCGTCCGGTCATGCTTATTTCGCGCTGAAGGACGACCGTGCCCGTCTCGACGCCGTGGTCTGGAAAGGCACGATGAGCCGGCTGAAATTCCGCCCCGAGGAGGGGATGGAGGTGATCGCCACCGGCAAGCTCACCACTTATCCCGGCAAGTCCAACTACCAGATCGTCATCGACAATCTGGAGCCTGCCGGCGCCGGCGCCCTGATGGCTCTGCTGGAGGAGCGCAAGCGGCGGCTACAGGCCGAGGGGCTGTTCGATGCCGGTCGCAAGCGGTTGCTGCCATTCATGCCGCGCGTCATCGGCGTCGTCACCTCGCCGACAGGGTCCGTCATCCGCGACATCATCCACCGCATCAAGGACCGCTTTCCGCTGCACATCCTGGTCTGGCCGGTGCGTGTTCAAGGCGAGACGTCAGGCGCGGAAGTGACTGCCGCGGTCAACGGCTTCAACGCGCTGGCCTGGGACGGCGCCATTCAGCGCCCCGATCTGCTGATCGTGGCGCGCGGCGGCGGCAGCCTCGAAGACCTCTGGGGCTTCAACGACGAGGCGCTCGCCCGCGCCGTTGCCGCTTCCGGCATTCCGGTGATCTCGGCTGTCGGCCACGAGACCGACTGGACGCTGATCGACCTCGTTGCCGATGTGCGGGCGCCGACGCCGACGGGTGCGGCCGAAATCGCCGTGCCGGTGAAGGCGGACCTCGAAGCGACGCTTGCCAGCCTCGGAGCGCGGCTGAAAGCGGCGGTCCTGCGCAATTTCGAACGCAAGCGGCAGGCCGTCCGTGCCGCCGCCCGGGCTCTGCCCTCGCCCGATCAATTGCTGGCGCTGCCGCGCCGGCGCCTCGATGAGGCGACATCCAGGCTCGGCCGGGGCCTGTTGGTCTCCACCGAACGCAAGCGTGCAAGGTTTTTTGCCGTAAAGCTGACACCGGCAATGCTGTCGCAGCGCATTGCCGAGGCGCGGCGCACCAACGAACGCAATCTTTTGCGAGCACAAGGGGCACTGCGCGCGTTGGCAAGAGCCCGGCGTGCGGAGCTTAACCGAGCGGCCGATCAATTGCCAAAATGTGCCAGGGCATCGCTGCAGCGGCACAAGCAGCAACTGGGCATGCTGCAAGGCCGCATCACGATCGAGCCGACGGCACGGCGGCAACGCGTGCAGAGGGATTTGCTGACAGCTTTGACGAGACGCGGCACGCAAGCAGTGGTGCTCAGGCTGGAGCGCCTGCGCGGCCGCGTCGTCCAGGCCGACAGGTTGATGGCGTCGCTGTCGCACAAGGCCGTCCTGGCGCGCGGCTTTGCGCTGGTGAGGGATGCGGATGGCGCGGTGATCAAGCAGGCTGCCGAGGTGGCGTCGGGAATGGCGCTTTCGCTCGAGTTCGCCGACGGCATCGCCGATGCGGTGGCGATCACCGGCACGGCAAAACCGAAAGCCGTGGCCAAGCCGGCGGCCAAGGCCAAGGAGCCGGGCAATCAGGGATCCCTGTTCTGAGACCATGACCGACAATCCGCATCATCTGACAACACCCTCGGGCAAACCGCGCGCGCGAAATTTCGGCATCGGCTTCGATGGGCGGCCCGGACCGTTTAACGCGATCACCGATGTGCCCGGCGTGACGGTCGGCTATGCGACGCTGATTTCGGGCGATGGCGCGCTTGTCGTCGGCGAGGGACCGGTGCGCACCGGCGTGACCGCGATCCTGCCCAGGCCGCTCGCCGACCTCGCCACGCCGGTCTTCGCCGGCATTTTCAGCCAGAACGGAAACGGCGAACTGACCGGCTCGCACATCGTCGAGGAAACCGGCGCTTTCAACTTCCCGATCACCATCACCAACACGCATTCCTGCGGTGTTTCCCGCGACGGCACGCTGCGCTGGATGCAAAGCGTGCTGCCGGCAGCGCTCGACAGCGGCTGGGGGCTGCCGGTGGCGGCGGAGACCTATGACGGCTTCCTCAACGACATCAACGGCCACCATTTGACGTCAGAGCATGTTGCGCAGGCTCTCGACGGTGCCGCCGGCGGGCCTATCGAGGAAGGCAGCGTCGGCGGCGGCACCGGCATGATCACCTTCGGCTTCAAGGCCGGCTCCGGCACGGCGTCGCGCATCGTCGAATGGCAAGGCCGTGCCTACACCGTCGGCGCCTTCGTGCAGTCTAATTTTGGAAAACGGCGCAATATCACCATTCGCGGCCTGCGCGCCGGGCCGGAGCTTCTCGAACCGGCGGTCCGCGAAGGCACACCGCGTGCTGAAAAGGGCTCGATCATTGCCGTCGCCGCCACCGACGCACCGTTCCTGCCGCATCAGATGAAGCGGCTGGCCCGACGGGTGCCGCTTGGCGTCGCCTTGACCGGCGGCTTCGGCTATCACAGTTCAGGCGACATTTTTATCGCCTTCTCGACCGCCAATGCGAGCGCGGCGCTGGCGCCATCCGGCCGCATCGCCAGCGCCGATTTTATTCCGGACACCGATATCGATCCGTTTTTCGATGCAGTGATCCAGACCGTGGAGGAAGCAATCCTCAACGCGCTGGTTGCCAATGACGATATGACCGGACGCGACGGGAATTTCGTGCCGGCGCTGCCGAAGACGTGGCTGAAGGAGAAGTTTGGCTGAAGACAAAAACGCGGGCCACAAGCCCGCGCTGGAACACGTCGCCGCTATGCGATCATTCCGCGGCTTTGATCATTCCGCGGCTTTTCCGGGGGCCTGCTGGCTTTCCTCGGCCTCGGCCGCTTCCTCAAGCCGGGATGCGATAAGTTCCTGGATATCGCCGACTTCTTCCTGGATGTCCTCCAGCGGGATGCCGACCTCGGCCGCCTCGGCGGCGCACTCCTTGGCCAGGGTTTCGGCCTGCTTGTCGATCCTTGCCTGGGAGGACTGGCAATGGACCTTTTCGCCGATCCATCCCCGCAAGAATTCGATGGCGTGTTCACTCATACTGCTGTTCCCTGGCGGCAAAGCCGGTTGGTAATCACAAACGTCGACATCCCGCAAAGGATGCATGTCCCCATTCCAGCCGAGTCGCGGTCGTCCGGCAAGCCAATGCCGTCCAAGGTCCACAGAGCCATAGGAAATCGAGGGGTCAAGAGCATTTTCTGATTCTGGAGGGGTCGGTACCGTTGGCTGGGTCACGCCCAGCGCTGCGCCACTGTTTCTATTTGCTTTTTTCCGGTTTCCGAGCCGATTTCCGTCACAATAGATGGCGCAACACACTACACATTCACAGTTGCTTCGAGGTGCTGCCCTCGGGCGCGCAGGTCGAAGCCGCCGCTATATAGTGACATCCTCCTGCAATGTCGACTCCGCTCGCCATGCTGCTTCTTTCCGCCGCGCCGAAGGCTCCGCAACGGATCAAGAGCAAGTGACGATGGACGCGAACCGGGTGGAGCAAGCCTCGGCGGAATCGCTCAGACGTGCACAGCCACCACCGCCGCGCAGTCGCCGGCCTTGACCAGCCCGGGGAAATGCCGCGCCGCCAGCATGCCCGACATTTTTGCCCGGATCTCCTGCGGGGCGATGCCGGTGCGGCCGGTGGAATGGATGCGCGCCAGCACCGAGCCTTCTTCGACGGGCTCACCGAGATCGACCATGGTTTCGATCATGCCGTCATCTTCGGCGAAGGAGAAACAATCGCCCGACGGCATGTCGAGCCACTGGGTTCGAGTCTTCTCGACCGCACCATCTACAATGCCAGCATGGCGCAGTACGTTGAGAATGCCGCGCCGCGCGATCCGCACCGTCTGCGCACGCGACGTGCCGCCGCCGCCCAGCTCGGTGCTGACGAAGACCTTGCCCATCTCCTCGGCTGCCGTGTCATACATGCCGACGGCGTCGATCTCGATCATGCGCATCGAGAACGGGGCGGCGAAGGCCGCGACCGCGTCGAAGGCTTTCTGTTCCAGCGCCTTGTCGGGCAAAGTATGCGCGGCGCAGAACGGCACGAAGTCCAGCGTCTTGCCGCCGGAATGGAAGTCGAACACGATGTCGGCGCGGGGGAGCAGCTCACGCTGGAAATAGTCGGCGATCTTCTCGGTCACCGTCCCGTCCGGCCGGCCGGGAAAGCTGCGGTTCATGTTGCCCCTGTCGATCGGCGAGGTGCGCGTGCCAGCACGGAAGGCCGGATAGTTCATGGCCGGCACGATGATCACCGTGCCGCTGACTTGCTTGGGATCGAGGGTCCTGGCGAGATCGTAGAGGGCCAGCGGCCCCTCATACTCGTCGCCATGGTTGCCGCCGGTCAGCAGCGCTGCCGGCCCGTTGCCGTTGCGGATGACGCAGATCGGGATCATAACCGAGCCCCACGCGGAATCGTCGCGGCTGTAGGGCAAGCGCAGGAAACCGTGCTGAATGCCGTCGCGGTCGAAATCGACGGTCGGCGCGATCGGCGACGGGCGGGTGCTGGACATCGGGCTCAATCCTTCACCACCAGCTTGCGCGGCACATTGGCCAGGCACTCCACACCGGTTTCGGTGATCAGGATGGACTCGGTGATCTCCAGTCCCATCGTTTCCAGCCACAGGCCGGTCATGAAATGGAAGGTCATGCCGGGCTTGAGCTCGGTGCGGTCGCCGGGACGCAGGCTCATCGTGCGCTCGCCCCAGTCCGGCGGATAGGACAGGCCGATCGAGTAGCCGGTGCGGTTGTCCTTGACGATACCGTATCGCTTGAGGACACCGAAGAAGGCGTTGGCGATGTCCTCGCAGGCGTTGCCGGGTTTCGCGGCAGCCAGCCCGGCTTCCATACCTTCCAGCGTCGCCTTCTCGGCATCGAGGAATTCCTGCGTCGGCTTGCCTAGGAAGACGGTGCGCGACAGCGGGCAGTGATAGCGGTTGTAGCAGCCGGCAATCTCGAAGAAGGTGCCCTCGCCCCGCTTCATCGCTCTGTCATCCCAGGTCAGATGCGGCGCCGAGGCATCGGCACCCGACGGCAGCAGCGGCACGATCGCCGGATAGTCGCCGCCAATACCGTCGACGCCGCGCGTGCCGGCATCATAGATTTCGGCGACGAGATCGCATTTGCGCATGCCGACCTCGATCTTGTCGAAGATGCGCTGATGCATGGCCTCGACGATGCGGGCCGCCTTGCGCATATAATCGATCTCGGTCGGGCTCTTCACCGCACGCTGCCAGTTGACAAGCGCGGTGGCATCGACAAAGCGGGCATTGGGCAGATGCTTCTGCAGCGACGCAAAGGCGGCCGCCGAGAACCAGTAATTGTCCATTTCGACGCCGACTGTCAGCTTGCCCCAGCCGCGATCCGCAAGCACGCTGGCCAAAAAATCCATCGGGTGGCGCTCGGTCGACTGCACATAGTGATCGGCATAGCCGACGATATTGTCGTGCGCGAGATAAGCGGTGCGCTTGGCGCCGTTGGCGTCCTGGCCGCGGCCGTACCAGACCGGCTCGCCCGAAGGCGGCACGATAACCGCCTGGTGCACATAGAACGACCAGCCGTCATAGCCGGTCAACCAGGCCATGTTGGAAGGATCGCTGACAACAAGAAGATCGACGCCCTTGGCCTCCATGGCCTTGCGTGTCTTGGCGAGGCGATCCGCATATTCGCCGCGCGAGAATCTCAGGTTCGGTTGCATTGTTCTTGGTCCTCGTTTGTTGGGCCTTGCGGCCGGTATCAGCTTTGAATCCAACTCGTCGTTCTTGTTTGAGCGTGATCTCTGGACAAACGGAAAACCGTTTGTCCGAGAAAACCGGTTCCCACTTTTCCGGATCATGCTCCTGCGGCCAGCATCAGCTTTCGAAGATGGCCCCGGAACCGGCCACCCGCGCACGGTCTCGAGCGAGCGTGGCGATCGCCGTGTCCTGGACGCCAGT
>NZ_RZPQ01000003.1:0-31169 GCF_003999135.1 Mesorhizobium sp. M7A.F.Ca.CA.004.06.1.1
GCCAGCATCCAGACCCAGCCAGGCACGTCGCCGGCAGCATCCTTGACAGGCTGGATATAGCCGCTGGCGGCGCCGAGATTGCCGATGATGCCGTCGAAGAAGCTGCCGATCAGTGCCGCGATGCCGGTGAAGAACGCGCCGACTTTGGTCAACCAGTTCGTCTTCACCTCCGGCACCTTGTCACGCACGACGTCGGCCCGCGCATCCGCGCGCGCGGCGGGAATGGCCCGCGGCTTGGCCTTCTGCAGGGACAGCAGCAGCTCGTCGTCGATGCCGTCACCCGCCGGCAGGCCATTGTCAGAGCGGAAGGCGCGGATCGCGGCTGCGGTGAAGTCGCCGGCCTTGCCGTCGACGCCGCCGACCTCTGTATAACCGAGATCCTTCAGCTGCTGCTGGACGCGCTCAACCGTTGCCTTGTCGACGGCCGGCACCACCGCGGCGATCGACACCGGCTCAGCCGAAACAGGGTCCGCCGCTGGCGAGAATGGCGTGTCCCTGATCTTTTGCCATTTGGCAAAGGCGGCGGCCATCTTGGTATCGTAGGCATTTTTTTTGTAGCCGGGACCATTCCAAGTCCTGGCGATGACCGGCCAGCGATGCGCGCGCAGATCGTCGTCGATCTTCCACGCGACCAGGAGGCGCACTGTCGCCTCGAGGTGGTTGGCCTCGGATGCCAAGAACGCCGTCACCAACGCCTGCGGTGAAGTGTACCCGGCATCGCGATGGTTCTCGCCGAGAATCTGGGTCAAGCCCCACGAAGCGGCCATCAACGCGATCGTCTCGTCGATTGCCATCGCTTTGACCAGGCGCGGGTAACTGTCCTTGGGATAGGGCTTCATGCCCCATTTCGGATAGGCGAGCCCAGCCTTGACCGCAGCATCCCGTTTCATGCCCTTGCCGAGAAGCCGGTAGAAGACATGCGGTTCGAACAGCATCTTCGGCCGGCCGGCCGCATCGAAGCCGGATCCTGCCGCCTCGACGTCCATGAAGGCATGCAGTTCGTCCTCGCCAACCCCGATCTCGGCACCGATGCGTGGAATGTCTATGTCTTGCAGGCGCACCGCTGCGCCCTTGAACGAAGTGTCCATGGGTTTTCCTTCGGATGTTGATTGACTATGGTCGGCGGCGGGAGGCCCGCGCATGAAATACGACGAACCGCGAGGGGATTGGTTTTCGCTGCCCAAGCCGTGGCTGGAGCTACCTCAGGCGATGCGAGACAGCGTGGTGCAGGCCGCCGGCGAGATCAGAACCTATGATGGCGGGCATCTCGTTCATGTCGACGGATTGTGGGAAGTGATGAAGAGCGGCACTCAGAACGATGCCGACATCATCCTCAACGCGCTGCGTAAGGCGAACTAGCCTTCGTAACTTGCCGAATTGCGATTTCTTTTGGTTGCATGTAAAAGCCCCTTTCGCTCGGGGGAATACAGATGTCTTCGCACCAAAATGCTGCACCGCAGCAGTATCCAACGCTGGACGGCTTACGCTTTCTGGCATTTGCGATGGTGTTCTTTTTTCACTTCTCGGCCGGACCTGACCACCCGACGCTCAGCATGCTTCAGGCGCAAGGCTGGATCGGCGTGGAAGTGTTTTTCACTCTGTCGGCATTCCTGCTTTTCGGCCTCTTCGAAAAAGAGGTAACAAGAACCGGACGGATCAGCATCTCGCTTTTCTACGCGCGAAGGCTTCTGCGCATCTACCCCCTAATGATGCTGTTCGCGATTGCCATGTTGATCCTGTACGGGTCGGCGAACGCCGACGCATACGGCTGGCTCCTGGGCCTTGCCTCGTTCGTCGGAAATTTCATTTACTGGTTTCCGGAACACGCCAAGTCCGTCCCAAACACCGGGCATCTCTGGTCCCTGTCGTACGAGTTCCAGATTTACCTGATCCTGCCCCTGTTATTTCTGGTCTATCGTGCGGTCGGCAAGCGGGCGTTTCTAATGGCGTTGCTTTGCGCGCTACCGATCTGCTTGGTTGGCCGTGCAGCATTTGCACTGAGCGGGATCTCTATCCAGCCGATCTACATGACGCCGTTGCTGAGGCCGGAATCGACCATTGCTGGCCTTCTGATCGCAATGGGCGTGACGAAAAAGCTCCCTATCTGGACGGTCGCTACGGCTTTCGCCTGCAGCGCTATCGGGCTGGTGACCCTTCCTGATCTTCATACCAGCGTAGGCTCAGTAATTGCCTTTGTAACAGCTGGCCTGTTCGCGGGATCACTGTTGCATCTGACTCTCTACGCCAAAAATCTTGGTACAGTCCTACAATGGCGCCCGCTCGCGTACCTTGGCCAGATTTCCTTCGGACTCTATGTCTTCCATCTCTGGGCCTTTGGGCAGGGCATGTCATTGCTGCGAATGACTTCAATCCCGGAGAATTATGGCACTCGCTGCCTGGCAGGCATGGCTTTCTGCATCGCCGTTGCCACCGTGAGCTACTACTGCCTCGAACGGCCAATCCTGCGCCAAAAGCCACGTCAGCAAGCCAGCCCGTCTCTCCCTGGGTCTGTGGTGCCAGCTGAGTAAACACTATATCTGCGCAGCCGCAACGAAGAACGCGTCGACCTGCTCATCATTGAAGCCAAGCGCGGCAAAGCCGGATGCCATCATCGGCTCTGTTCTCACGAACGAATTACTGTTGTCATAGGCGATTTGGACGGCCGGCCCTTTCGCGGCGATGAATGCCTCGACCTGGCCCAAGAGGCCGGACGCAAGAAGCTGGAGCTTAAACTGACGAGCCGAGACCGAGCCCGGGACGCGAACCACGGGACCAGGCAGCCCAAATCCGGCCAATACGTCTGTCAATTCCCCTTCGCTGGCGATTCGCGTGGGAACGACAGCTATGAGATCCGCCACACTGCACCCAGATGACAGTGCATCTTCCGCTGATAGGAATAGGCCCTCGGGCAGAGAATTCACATATGCCCCAGCAGCACTCGACCAGAAGCGGCTTTCGTCGTCGGCAACGATCCAGAAGCGATCAGTTAGCATGGATATCTGCCTCTAGTTGTATAGGCCAAATGGTGTGACGCTGGGGTTTGTACCTGTGCCGGCGGCACTGCCCGGTAGATAGCTCGTTCCGGCGTTGTTGGTGTTGATAGTGCCATTCAACGCAGCATTGTATCTCGACCCTGTGGCGCTTCCTGAAAACGTGTTTACCGGCACATTGATGAAGCCGCCGAACGCATTCGCGAACTGGGTTCCGAAAGCTGGTGTGCCGGTGATCGTGATCGTTTTGCCCACGCAAGCCACGAGGCCATAGGCTTCAGCCCACCAGTGCTTCGATGCCGATCCTGTGATGTTGTAGTTGGCGTTGATCGTTACCGCCGCATCATTGTCTGCAAGGATATGCCCGCCGGCGCACGCTCCAAAATCCATTTTCCCATCAACCGTGATCTGGCCTTTGTTGGTTGCCCACAGGCATTGTCCGGAAGTTGTGGTTTGGAGCTTCAACCCCGAGACCGAAAGCGCAGAGCCTCCCCCGCTCACCGTTATGCAACTGCTGGAGGTCGTGGAAATTATCACGTTGGCAGGGGTGATTGCGTCGCCGACGACGCTTACGAGACCGCCGACGAACGGAGCGTTTACATTGACGCCGGCGGTATAGGTCCCGGCGCCGACTTGGATGGTCACGCCGAAGCCGCCTAGGTCCAAAGTCTTAACGACGTCGATAGCTTTCTGCAGCGTCAGGAATGCGCCACCAGCATTGTTCACAAGGCCTGTATTGCCGTTCGATCCGTCGGTGCGGACGAAGTAAGTTCGGCTTGCCGTCAGCCTCTCTCTTTTTTTCCCGGCCGCGATTTGCAGCAGATCGAGTTGCGTCATGGACAGGTCTTCGGGCGCGCCCGTGCCCGCAGTCGTGCGCCCCTTGACGGTGGCATTGGCCATGTTGGCGAGTTTGACGACGGGAATAGCGGGATTGGTGTTATCGATCGCGATTCCGGTACCGGGCGAGATGCTGCTGACGGGACCGCCCGCAGCCGCATCCGCTACCGGGAACGGCCCTTCCCATGCCGTGCCGGACCATCGGTAGAACGCGAAAGCGATGCCGATCTCGGCATGCAGGAAGAAGAAGCCTTCATCGTCGGACGTCAGGACAATGGCGTCGCGCTCGGCGATCGTGCCTGAGGCGTTGGGGTGAACCCCGACCAGCGACAGCGTCACGAGCACGCGCGACAGCGTGCGATTGAGGTCGACGATGTCGGCGGCGTTCGAATTCTCCAGCGCAATGGCGTAGGCCGCCCCAGCAGCGGTCGCGCCTGGCCAGGCGTAGGCCAGCGTCAGGTGCGTGTCGTCGGTGACGGACAGGATCGGAACGGCCACGCCAAGGCGCGTGAACATGCCGCCTGCGACAAGCCCGAGCGCCCACGCGGTACCGGTGCCGGTGACCACTGCATTGCCGTTCGTCACGGATACCGTGCCGGTGGAATAGATTGATGCCATTTGGATTTGCCCTTTAGTCGGGAACAGCGAGGACGAAGTAGCGGAACACCCAGCCGCTGCCGGCCGTGTCGTTGACGCTGAAGGTGATGGTGTGCGCGGCGGCGTCGTAGACCCACCAGTTGGTGAGCTGGAGCGTTACCCCGAATGCAGAGGACGCCCAGTTGGCGTTGATCAGAATGTCGCCGTCGTTGAAATTGGCGTCGGCGCCGACCTTCTGCAGAGCCGTCAGGATGATGGGCGGATTGTCCAGCGCCGGAACCGCAAGCGTGTAGGTTCGCGCCGGTGTCGAGACGCCCGGTGTCCCTGAGAACAGCATATCCGCCACCTTCCCATAGGCGACCACCGGGCAATAACGATATTCGCTCCACAGCAGGATGTCGGCCGGCACCGGTGGCGAGGCCGCGCCCGGGCGCAGCATCTTGATCTCGCCCTCATCGGTGAACAGGATCTTGCCGGAACCGCCCGTCGTCGGCACCTGCTGGTTCTGGACCATGACATTGTAGAAAACCGTGATCGACACGGCGTTTCCGTTGACGATCGTCAGGTTGTTTCCGGAAATCGAGGCATCGACAAGAAAGGCGCTCGAGGGTGAGGAGAAAGACGCCATGTTGCCGGCCGCCGCCCCGATAATATAGGGGATCGAACCATCCGGCACGTCGACGCCGAGGGCGATCACCTGCGTCTGTCCAGCGGTCAACGTCGTCGATCCCGTGGCGACGATCGTCAGGGGTCTTTGATTCTCATGGACGATGCACTGTGAGGCAATCGCCGTCCTGGCATCGACCGCGCCGCGAGAGATGCGCGCGTAGCCGCGCTTCTCGTCGACCACAAAGAAGCAGTTGCCGACGATGGGCGGTGTCGACAGGGCGGTATAGTCCCGGTCGCAGGGAAAGCGGGTGACGATCGACATGGCGCAATACGGACTGGCCACAGCGCCAAATTGCGAAACCATCTCGTCGGGATGGTTGTTCAGATTGTCATAGGCCGAGGTTGTCCGAATGCCGCTGTTTTGCTTGACCTTGGCCATCGAATTGGGATTGCCGTTGGTCAACGTGTCGTCGCGATAGATCCTGGCCTTGTTGTTCGTCGGATCGATGTAGCGATGCTCGATGATCGGCAGGAAGCCGTAATAGGCGATTGCCCGCGCCGCGTGGCAGAAGACGAAGCCGCCGCTCTCGCATTTGAGAACATAGTTCGACGAGTTGCAGCCGGCCGGATAGTAAGTCGTGACCGTGCGCGGCCAGATGATGATGTCGTCGATGTAGCTGTATTCGGTGTTGCGCGAATTGAAGCGGTGCTTTTCCCAATCCGTGTCCGGCGTCGACAAAGGATCGTAGGACGCATCGGCCATGATCTTGACCATCGGCACGCCGCTGCCGTCGAGCCCGATGAAGCCGCGCGTGCTCATGCGAACAGTTCGATCTTGGCTTCTGTGCCGTTGCCGGTGATCACCAGCTTGCCGTTGGCGGATTGCAGCTCTTCCACGATGGCCGTGCCGATCCGCGCGACCTGCAGCTTCAATTCGCCGCTTGCGAACACCAGGGGCGTGCCGTCGTTGGTTCCGTCAGTGACGACGAACTGATCAGCCTTGATGACAAAGCGCGAGAACGGCGCCAAAGGATTGCCGCCGGTAAAGCCGGCTTCCATGACATAGCCGGCATCGACCCAGACGTCGCCGTTGGTCGCGCGTACCTGCGCTATGAGGCGGGAGGTCACGTCACCGCTTCCGGCGGTGGCAATGAGCTGGAACAGCCCATCCGCCGAAATTAGGCCGACCGATGCTTCGACGGCCGTTGTGGCTGCTGCCAGCGCCACAAGCTCATCGTCGATCTCAGTGATCGACGCCTCGAGCAGCTGCTGCGCCGCGGCGGTGGCATTGCGGAAGCGAACGGCAACCGAGTTGTCCTTGGCAACGCGACCAGCGGCATCTACCGCGGCGGCGGCCAACTGATTGATGCGCTCTATGATGGCGACGCGCGTATCGGCGACAAGCGTGGCGAAGAGATCGTAGATGTCTTCCTGCACCTGACCGAGGCCGACCGACACGGCCGGTACCGTGGCCGCCGGCGTGTCGACGGTTGCCCAATCGGTGAAGAACGTCGTGCGCACCGGGCGCGTGATGATGCGATGGCGGTATTCGTAGGTTGTCGCCGCCAGAACGCCATCGCTGGTGATCAGCACCTGGTCGGGCACATTGGCGCGCTTGACGATGCTGTCGGTCTGACCCTGCGGCCGGTATTCGATGTCGATCGACACGACGGTGATGTCGGTGAACGCATTCCAGGTGAAGCGCAGGCCGGGGATTTTCTCCGCCGAACCGGCGACCTGCTGCGCTACGCCGAAGGCGAGGAAATTGGCGGCTTCGGTCTGATAGTCGGGCGGGCCGGGAAGCTCCGGCACCGGCGGCACGGTCGTGTAATCGGTGCCGTCGAAGATCTCGTCGCCGACTTCCTGCAGCTTCAGGTGGATGTTGCGCGCACCCTTGTCGCCGAGCGGCCCCAGCGTCTTTTCCAGCATCTGGAATTTGCGGGTGCCGAACTCCGCCGAATCCCATTCGCACCAGCGCCCGACCTTGGCATCGGCGAGGAACATTGGATGGATGACGATATCGCCATTGCCCTGGAACCGGCTGGCCTTGAAGGCGATGTCGGCCAGCCGGTCGGCGACCTCCGCCTTGTTGACCCCGCCGTATGGTATGGCCACTGCCAGGCGCTCGCCATCCTCGGCAAGAGCGACCTCGTCGATCCGCACCGCGAACGGCGTCTGCTCGAAGAAGGCGTCAGGATCGCGAAACGTGCCGGCCAGCGTGTTGATCAGTTCCGACTTGGTGCGCTTGGTCGAGAAACGGAAGGTCTCGTCGACCATGATGTCGTCGTCGGTGAAGGTGAGCACCGTCGATTGCGCGGCACCGACGATCGGGAACTCGCCGGAGGCGTCCTCGATCCACGTCGCCGCGCAGGCCTCGAACAGCGGCTGGATGTTCTGGTCGTGGGTCACGCCGGATCCTGCCGCGGCGATGACGCCGGCGGAATAGCGCTTCAGCAGGCCGATGCTTTCGTCGCAGACATTGGCGGCTAGCGTCCAGTCGCCGAGCGGCAGGCGCCCGGCCGGCACGCCCTTGCCGACCATCATTTCCGTGCCGTTGAAGAAGCCGCGCTCCAGTCCGTAAACCATCAGCACCGGGTTTTCGGAAAACTCCCATGTGTCCTGGTCATTCCAGCGATGGGCGCCACCGCCGCCAACGGTGCTGTCCTTGCGCCAATCGTAGAGCGGGGCGCCCTGCACCTCGAAAAAGGCCTCCCACGGCTGCTGCATCTTTTCGCGGTCGAGCTGCATGGTGACGACGGCATAGGCGATGCCGGCGCCACGATGATCCTCGCTCCAGCGGCCGGGCGGATTGGCCTGGTCGATCAGGCCGGCATCGGCCACCTGATCCATGGTGCCGAGATAGACCTTGACCCAGATTTCCCCGTCTATGCCCTGGACGCGGAAACCCTTGACCGGATCCTCGACGCCGCCGAGCGAGCGCCATTCGCCTTCGGCACGCACGCGGGTGACGCCGGTGATGCGGAAGTCGGAAAGCTTGTAGACGTCTTGAATGGACCGGTTTCCCGAGCCATAGGCATTGCGGTAAAGCTTCTGGCCGGCGGTGCCATAGACGCCGAGGCCGACCGTGCGCGCAAGATCCTCGCCATAGACCGTATCGAGCTGGACGGCCTGCGCCTGCGGTTCCTGTTGGCCGAAGATCGCGCCGAGGGCATACTTCGCCGCAAGACCGATGCCGAAGCGGGCGAGGCCGGCAAGGATGGTCGAGCCGCCGAGCCAGGAAGCGAAGCCGCCAAGGCCGACCGCGCTGGCAAGCGGCGCGATGATCGGGATCAGGAACGGCATGCTGTCAGCCGACCTTGAATGCGGATTTGATGGTCATCTGCGAGACGAAAGACAGACCGGACTCTGTTTTCACCGCAAAGCCGAGATCGGTGATGAAGCCTGCGCAGAGCACGCCGTTGCGCTCGACAACGCCGATATCGCCGCGCTGCGCCATCAGCCGGCCGACGGGCGGGAACAGGCTGGCCAACGCCATCTCGACATCGCCGAAGCCGCGCTTGCGCAGGATCCTCGCAGCGCCGGCTTCGGTCTTGTATTTGCCACGGATGTCGGCGGCAGGATCTGTGCCGGTGATCGCCTCGACGGCATCGGCGACGGTCAGCAGGCAGTCGGACACGCCCCACACGCCGGGTGTCGACTTGTGCTGGTTGACCAGACGCGCAAGGCGGCGGTCCCAGTCGGGCAACCGGGTGAGCTTGAGCATGATCAGGATTGCCTCAGTCGAAGGTGATGTCGAAGAACTCGTGCCGCACGGTGCTGGCAAATTCGAAGATGCGGTCGCCGGGCGAAACGAGCTGCTGATCCTGATGGCTGGCGGTGCGATAGCCGTCGCGATGGTTGGCGATGGCGCCGGAGCGCACATTGGCAATCAGCTTCTTTTCGCCATTGTCACGGGAATGGTCGACCGTATCGATGAAGCCGTAAGCGCCGGGCTCTGCATGCAAAAACGAGCGGTCATCGGGATCGAAGTAGAAGTCGAACACCGTCACCGGCGCATCCTTGTAGCCTTCATCCTCGATCAGCAGCAGCTTGTCGGGCGTCAGGCCGGAATCGCGCTTGGCGACCAGTTCGACAGTGAAGGTCGATGCGGCAGTGCCGAGGCCATAGACTGGCTCGGAGACGCTGATCAGCGAATTCGGCCAGTAGACCAGGCCGTCGACGATGATGTTGCCCTTGCCGTTCCAGAAGCCGTACGTGCCGGTCGTGCAGGCGATCTTGATGCCCGAGCGGATGACGGCTCTGCCTTCGGACAGGACGGTCTGCAGGCGGGTCGGAAAGCTCATTTCGGGATCTCGACAAGGGTAAAGGTCGCAACCGGCTTCGGCTCGTCGGGGATCGAGAACGACCCCGGCATGACGCGCATGTTGGCGACCGGGTTCTTGAACGTGATGACGGCGCCGGCCGTGATGTAGGCCGGCACGGCCGGCTCGACGGTGACGGTGATCGCGTTGCCAGCGGCGACGCCGCCGGTCTGGACGCGAAACAGCGCATTGTAGTCGCCTGTCGTCGCCGAGATCAGATCGCCGGCGCCGAGCGTCAGGCCATTTTCGACGCTGTTGATGAGCAGCGAGTTGCCGGTGATCGAGGCCAGGGCGCCGGGATTGGCCAGCGCGGCGGCACCGGCATTGCCCCAATAGGCACGCGGGATGCACATGTGCTTGGGCGTGTAGAGCACCGTTTGCAAGCCGCCGCGGCTGGCATCCTTGAACGCTTCGACCAGGAGCCGTTCCGAAGCCTTCAGCGGCTTGGTGCGCATCTGGATGGTCCAGTAGCTGTCGGCATACTCGACGAACGCCATGGCGCGCGTGCCGGAGCGCGAAACCGAGACCGATTCCACCAGCTGCGGATAGGCATGCTGGAAGCCGACGGCGGGCAGGGCAATCGCCGTCATCGCATCAGCCCCGTCGTCTTGGCCTCACGGATGGCCTTCACCACACGCGGGGTGAATTCCTTTTCGAATTTCTTCAGCGCGGCCGTCACCTGCTCGCCCGAATCGCCCTGACCGCCGTCCTGCATCTGGATGACAGGCGCAAAGCTAAGACTGATTGCTTGGCTGACGCCTGCGCCAGCAATCGACGGCAGCTTCGGAACGCTTGGAAGGATGGTGCCCGACTGGTGGGGCACAAACAGCTCAGGTCGCTTCTCTCCAACGATGTAGGGCTTCCCAGCGGTAACCGGCCCTCCCTTGGCTCGAAGACCGAGGGCGGAGATGATGCCAGGATCACTTCCCCCGCCGCCACCAAGGCCGATGGCGCCCAGAAGGCCGCCGAGCAAGCCGCCGCTGCCGCCGCTGGCGCTGTTCGCCTGCAGGATTGCATCAATCAAATCTTCCTCGATCTTGTCGATGATCTTGTCCAAGGCATTTAGGGCAACATTGGCCAGATCGTCCCAACCGAGCTTTCCGTCATCGAGCGCCGAGCGCAGATCGCCGAACACTCCCTTTAGAACGTCCCTCTGTAGGTCTTGAGCTTCCTGCGCCTTGCGGAGTTTATCGGCTTGGTCAGCATAGGCTTCGGAGACGTCGTCAATCGCCTTGATTTGGCTAGGCGACAATTTCGCATTTTGCCAGTCCTGGTCTCCCTTGCGGCGAGCCTCCTCACGGACCTGCTTCAGGGCCTCTTGTTCGAGGTCCAACGCGACTTTGCGCTTTTCCTGTTCTTTGAACGTGAGACCTAGAGCGCTCTGTTCTTCAAGCAGTGCGGCGGTTCGGTCCTTCACGGACTGAATGTCTTCGTCGAAACGGTCGTCTGCTGTTTTGCGGGTGCTGCCTTTCGTCGGCGTCGGCGTGGCGCCGCTTCCGTTTCCGAAGCCGTTGGGCTTGCCGGCCGCGATCTTGTTTATTTTGGCAACCTGGGCGTCAAGCTTGTCGGCAGCAGCGCCGAAGACATTAAGGCGTTGTTCGGCGTCAGCGATGTCGTATTTGAACGGTGTGAACTCCATGCCCGTGTACTGCTTGAACGTATTGTTCCTTTGAACGGCGGCGTCAAAGTCTGCCTGCGCCGCCTGCTCCGAAGCATGGGCGGCTTCCGCCTGGGTGGCTATCAGTTGCCGCAATGCAGTGATCTGGTCATAGGTCGCGTCGGTCGCGCCCTTCAGCGCTCTCTCATTGGTGGCGATCGCGTCATTTAGGTTTGAGGCCGAGCCTTTTGCGCTGCCCTGGCTTTCATAAAGTAGGAACAGCGCAGCGGCGGCGGCGCCGGCAACGAGACCAAGGGGGCCGAGAGCGGCCGTGAATGTGCCTGCAACGAGTGTTCCGGCGCGCATGGCGGTGAGGAAGGCTCCCAAGGCAACGACCGCGTTGCCAAGCCCAGCCACCATCCCGAGGATCGCGCGACCCGTCAAAGCTCCAATAATGATTGTCGCGAGCTCGACAACGACGTCGGCAACGCCCTTGAAGTTTGTGGCGAGATATTGAAGCGCGGCAACAAGGTCTCGGCTGGCGCCGGCGGAAGCATCCGCGTTTCCGATATAGGCTAGGAATTCATTGTTCACCTGGCCGATGGCGTCGGCGATCGTCGCGTTCGTGACCTTGAACTGCGCCTCGATCGGCTTCTGTGCAGCTAGGATCGCATGGAAAATCCGGTCCGAAGTGATCTTACCTTCCGCGCCAAGAGCCTTCAGCCCGCCGACTGTCGTCTTGAACTCTGTGGCAATCGCTTGCGCTAAGATCGGTGCGTTCTCACGCAGAGACCGCAGCTCGTCACCCTGCAGAACGCCGGAACCCAGCGCCTGACCAAGCTGTAGAATGCCGGCCGCTTGCTCGTTCGCCGACGCTCCACCAGCCTTGAAGGCCTTGGACACGATGTTCGTGACATCGGCGATCTCCTGCTCTGACTTGGCAACACCAGACGCCGAGCGGATAAGCTTCGCGTAAAGGTCGACGTAAGTCTCGAGATCGGTGCGCGCGTCGTTGGCCCCGGCCTTCAGTTCATTGAGCGATCGTGCCGAGACGCCAGCCGATGTTGCTGCGGCGCGGATCTTGTTCCCTGCCGCCGTCCATGCGTCCGCATATTGAGCAATCTCCCTAACGCCAAGTGCAGTGCCGATGCCGGACAGCGGCGCCAGAAGACCTTGGGCAGCGCTCTTCCCGATGCTGTTCAGACGGCTGTCAAATTGACGGGCGCGCCGTTCGATAGCATTAAATTGCGAATTGCTGATCCCGTTCGCGCGGGCGAGGCCCTTTTCGAAGGCCTTGAAATCGGCCGAAAGCTGGACAACCAGCTTTTCGAGGTCAGTTGCTGGCATAGAAGTGGCCAGCTTCTTGGGAGGATCGCATGTTTTCTACCTTGCTCGTGATTGCCGGTCTGACATCAACGCTGACGCCGCAGCAGGCTGACCGATGGATGGGCGCTTACCTTCACTCGATGAAGCTGCACTACGCTTGCCGTGGACACGGGAGCACGTATAGGACAGCGAAAAATATGGCCCTCCGCCAAGTCCAACTGCTGGACCTATATGGACCAAGTGGCCGGTTCACGGTTCGCGATGTCACCAACCTCGATCGCGACCTCCAGGCCGGAAAGGTCACGCTCGACGCGTCCATCAATCTAAAGGATTGCGAGAACCTTTTGCTTGAAGACAAAGCTGACCTTGAGGCATTAGGCGACGGAAAATAGCCGCTCGACCGGCAACAGCGCCACTGGGTTGAACGGCACCTTCGGCTGAAGCCCGATGATAGGTGCGGCGTCCGCGGTCAGCCAGTCCCACAACGCGTCCTTGTCGGCCTCGGAAAGCTGCCTGTCTGACCCTGATTGCGACTTCCGGAAGCCCTCGACGACCGCATGGAATTGCCAGATGCTCATGCCGTTCACCTGTTGCGGTGAATAGCCCATGACTTGGCCGTAGCCGTATAGGACTTCAAAGCGGACCTTCCCGTTTGGCAGATCGTCTAGGGTGACGCCCTCATCCTCTTGGCTTTTTTTTTTAGGCTCGCCTGCCTCGTCGGGAGCGCCCATGCACGCCGCCATCAATATGGCCTGCGCGATCGGCAGGTTTTCCGCCGGCGGGCGGTCCTCGACATAGGATCGAACCAGCGTCAGAGCCTTCGCTGGCTCCATGCCGCCGCCAATCAGACCCAGCCGTATCACGTTCGAAATGTCGGTGGTTCTGCAGGTTCGATCCATGAGACGACCGAGCACCACGAACGGACCGGCATCGGTCTTTTCCTGAAGCTCGGCGAATTCGCCCCAGCCGACGCGGAAGGGATAGGTCCCATCCGCGAAGTCCAGCGTCACCCTGGCGTCGCGGCTCATTTACGGGGTCACCACGCGAACCAGCTCACCGTCGCTCGACATCTCGACGTTGTTGGTCACCCGACCGTTCTTGGACGGGTTACCCATGGTCACGGTTCCGACATGCATGAAACCGGTCCACGTGATGGTTTTCGCAGGGAATTCCATCTCCACTTTCACCGGGATGCTGTCGGGGTTCTCCCAGGCATCGAGCCACGTCTCAACGGATTCGTTGGCGAGAATGCCTTCGCCACTGATCGTCACCGATAGGCTGGTGGCGTCGCGTCCGAGCCAAGCCACCTTGTCGGGGTCGACACAATCCGGGAGGCTGAATTCCTCCAGAGCCTTGGTCAGCGTCATCGACTTGGAAAGAAAGCCGCACGGCGCGGTGTAGACGATCGGGGAGGCGCCGTCACCGAGAAGAACTCGGAACTTGCCGCCTTTGAGGGTGGTTGCGTCAGCCATTTGATGTCTCCTTTGATGGCAGCAATAGCGCCCGCCGGAGCGGGTTTCTCAGGGGTGAGGTGAGGCTGGGCTAGTCGTGCTCGACAACGGCCCGGAACGTGAGCCGAGCGCGGCTGGTTTTGCCGTCCGGATCTCGGACGACGTCGCGCTTGTACAATTCGAACGACAGCAGCGCATTTTCGGTCAGCGGTAGTTCGTACTCGTGCAGCGCCAGCCTGACCGCGTTGGCGATTTTCTTGACCTCGGCCGATCCGACCGCGCGCGACCAGGCGCTCATATCGAAGTAGATTTCGGATCCCGGTATGCAGTCGAAATCGTTCGGCAGCACCTGATCGCCATCGAAGGCGACGTATGGGAAATCAGCCGTGACTTGTTTTGTTGCCTTGTCGCGCGGCACCTCGTCATAGACGCGATCAGCGATCAGCGAGACCAAGTCGGCGAAGCCTTTCAGCCTAGCAACAATGGCGATCTGCAATTCGTAGGAAGCGTCAATCATGATGCCGCCACCTGCTTTGCTGCCTTATTCACTGCCGCGCGGATCGCCCGAGACGATCCTTTCTTGTTTGCCCGCCACGAAACGAAGAAATACGGCTGCGCCGGCATCTCCTGCGTTCCGTGCTCCTGCCACCGGGCGTAATAGGCAACCTCGTTGCCGGCGAAGATCGTCAGCGTCAGATCTCCGCCTAGTGATGCTTTGACCACCGCGACGACGTAGCTGCCCTTCGGTGCCTTGCCCCAGGTCCAGCCGATGCTATCGCGCAGTTCGCCGCGGTCGACAGGCACCAGCGATTTCATCATGGCGACGATGATGTCGGCCTGTTTCTCCATCGCCGCACGGATCATGTCGCGGGCGACTTTAGGTAATGCTGTCAATTTGCGCTGCAACTTGGCGAGCCGGAGGATTGAGGTCATGACGCCACCCCGCTCTCCACCAAGATGTCGATCCATGCGCGATCCTCAGTCGGATTGATCGCCTTGATGGCGTAGGTGATGCCCGTCCACTTAGTGCCGACCCAAGCACCGGATCGCACATCCCTGGCTTGCCAGTCTGTGGTGATTTGCTTGCTCAACGAGTTGGCCCTGACCGTGAGCAGGACAGGCTGGCGTCCTTCCAGACGCGCCGCCATAACCGTCTCAGTGCCGCGAAGATATTGACGCCGGGCAGACACGATGAATCGCTCTTCGAACGGTCCTTCGGTATTGCCGTCATCCGGACCGGAGTACGGGCCGCGGCTGTCGAATGCGATGTTTTCCCTAAGCTGGCCGGTTGTCGTTTTCATCTGACACCTCTGGATCAGAGAACTTACCGCGCTTGCGTAGCCGCACAGCTTTGCCGGCATCGATCGCCGCAGCTCCGCATCGTGTAGTGACAGAAACCGACATCCCATCACGATAGGCGATTGTCACGGCCGGCGTTGGCTTCCAGTCGAAGTCACCAGTGAAGCGAACCCACATGGTCAGACCCTCATGAAAGCCAGCCACGTCCCCTCGACATGCTGGATTAGTCGCCGTCCGCTTTTATGGAGTTCCTCAAGCACAGCCTGCACGTCGACCGTCCCGCGAGCATGGTAATCGTGATAAACGATCATCCCGCCCTTGCGGACACGGTTAAGCGCAAGGAACTGATCCTGCATGACGCCCCTCGCGCCATGATCGCCGTCGATGAAGGCGAAGTCGCATTCCGGAAGATCGTCGATCAGGAGATCGTGCGAACCATGGCGCGCGATCAGGAGCCGGAAGCGCGAATCGTCCAACGCCAGGTGCGCCGGCTGCTGTGGAACCTCACGCCGCTGCACAATCTTGTCGGTGACGTAGCCTTGCGGCACGTCGATGCCGACATAGCGCTCGATCGTCACAACGTTGCGCAGCAATGCCTTGGCAGTGCGCCCTTCATTCACGCCGAACTCGATGGCGACCTTGGGCGCAACCGATCGCGCGAGCGCTACGAGCACCTCTAGTTCGCCGGGGTTCATGAAACGGGCGTTTAGCCCGCTCCAGTCGATCGGATGGACGTCAAGGTCAGCCTGCGGAACGGCCGGCAGCTTGAGCAGCGAAGGCTCGTAGACGGGTCGTTGCGGCTGGAATGTCGATGGTTTTCTGGCAAGCATGGCTGTGGCTGAAACACTGACAGGGGTTGATCGGATCGATGCCGAGGTAAGGCGAATATCGGGCCCCGCCGGCAAAGGATGAAGAGTTCTCGTAGCCGCCGAAGATGACGGTGGCCGGCGTTCCGACCGCCTGCGCGAGGATCGCCGCAAAGCCCGGCGAGGTGACGACGAGCGCGGCGACCGAGGTCAGGGCGGCGATGGTTTCGAAGTCCAACTCACCACGGTGGAATTCGACGTCGGCCTTGATCGGGTGGCCGGCCATCCATTCCTTACCCGACACCAGGTCGGCGACCGACACGACGAAGAAGTCGTCGCGAATCGTTGCGAGCAGGTCGCGATAGGCATCGTGATCGGGATTGCGTGCCTGGCAACCGCTCCACTCGGTGCGCTCGTTCAATGGGCGATAGATGAGGATCGGTTTTTGCGGCCGCCATGTGTCGAGCAGCTGACGAACCTGCTTCATCCAAGCATCTGGAATCGGCAGCCGAAAATCCGCCGTCGCATAGTCCGTTCCGGTCACCCGGCACATCGCTGCCAGAACAGACCCCTGCGAGCGGACCTGGTCAGGCGAATAGCTGACCTGCACGGCACGGCGGAAGCGCGGCAACCCGCCGCGATGGAATCTTCCGGCTTCGCGGCTGGCGTTCTTGGCCTGCGTGCGCAACACCGTCGCCTTGTGGATGACTTTCAGCCCATCGGCGATCAGGTCGTGATATGGCGCGACCCACGAGCTTTCGAGATAGACTTCATGGCCGCGCATCAATTGCCGGATCACGGCGCGCTGGTGGAGATTGTCACCCAGACCGTGCATGCCGCGGACGAGGAGGGGCATCATCGGTATATTTTCCGCATCTCGATCAGGCTGTTCGCCGAAAATGGGATTTCCGCGACGACAGCGCCGATCGCAACCGGCTCGCGCGATTGATACCAATTGGCGACCAGGATCATGACGATGAGCCGATCCACCGGGTCCTGCTTGAGATCGGGATCGTCGCCGGAACCAGTTACGTCAGGATCGTCAAAGCCGGCCATGAAGCGCAAGCGCACGGCCTGCGGGCGGTTCGACAGGGCCGGTGACGAAAAGGCATCGGTGAAACGGAGGGTCGCGCCTTCGGCTGTGACGACATAATACCAGTCGCCCGGCGCAAGCGTCTGCTCGACATGGTTTTCATCGAGATAGAAGACTTCAGTCACGTCGCGAATCGGCGCAGCGGGAATGGCAATCGGCCCACACCATCTATCGACGCGGTACTCGAACTCCGTTGGCAGCAGGATCCTGCCCATGCGATCCTCGGCAAGGCGTGTTGCAGCGCGGATGTAGGCCTTGATCAGTTCGTCATCGTCAGTCGTATCGACGATGACATGTGCCTTCACGTCGTCGACTGAGACGAAAAGGCCGTCAGGCTGTGAAAGCCGCATCAACATGCAAGCGCCTCCTCGAGGCTCATCTTCGGAAACCGTGAAAGGGTGGAAACAGGGCTGCAGTTGATCACCGCTATGCCAAGGTGCGCGAGCATCTCGGCCGCATTGTCGAGGCACCGGCGCCAGCGTTCGACATTCTTGGTCGACGGATTGTTCATCAGGCGCGGATGTTTTCCATGCCAATGCACGCCCAGATCGATGCGCATGTCGTAGCCGACCAGGATCACCTTGCGCGCACCGAACTGGACGGCCAGGTTCAATGCCTGAAATCCGCTGTTGCCACCGGACCCGATGGTCCCTGGCCGATCCAGTTGCAAACGGTCAGAGCCTCGTTCAAGAGCCACGCGGCGGAGACCCCACTGCGACGCCGCCACCGGATCCTGACTGATCTTCAATCCGGCAAATTGGCTTGCACCGGATGCGGCGTTCCACCACGCCAGATCGTGGGCATAAAGAACGTCGGCCCATGGTGCCAACTGCCACGAATTGTTGATGGCGATCAGTCTTGCCCGACCTCTGGCGATTTCGAGCGGGACTTGGGATGCTGATGGTCCGCTGGCGACGATGACGGCTGTTTGCCGGTGCCAGTCCGGGAACCAGAAGGGCGCGAGGATGCCTTGCCGGCCGCCTCCGCATCCGGGAGGAAAAGACCACCCTCGTAGAGAACCTTCGCGCGGCGGTGGGCAATGGCCGGAAAATCGCCATCCTTGCCGAACCGCGCGCCTTTTTTCACACGGCCCTCCTGGCCGAGCCAGGGCCGCAATGCGGTACCGGAAACATCAGACATCTTCATCTCCCTTGAATGGCCGGGCGGCGTCTGTCGCCGCCCGGATCGATTGGCCCGACCCGATCAAGTCGCCGAGGTGAATCCGCCGTAGATGAAGGCTTCGGGGCGGAACACGGCGAGAGCCACGCGCTCTTCGCAGCGCATGGTGAGCATGTTCTTTTCGAAGTCGTCATTGTTCTCGGTCGCGATCTCGACACCCATCTCCTCGCGATCGTAGAGCTGCGCGCCGCCGGCAAAGGCGCCGGTGAGGAAATTGCCCTCGAAATCGGCAATCTCGGTCGGTACGACAGGGAGGCCCCACAGCGTCGAACCGGCCAAGCGAAGCGGATTGGCGAACACGTACTGGCCGTTTTCGTCCTTGGTCAGCTCGGTTGCCGCCCAATCCATGAAATGCATCACGATGCCGGTTGCCGGCAGCCGCGCCAGTTGCGCCTGCAGCATGGCCAGCCGGATGTCGTCGATCCGGTTGTGATGCGGCACGGTGAACGCCGGCGCGAATGCCTCCGCCTGCGGGATGATGCCGTGCAGATGGACGCCAGTACCGTCGCCGAAGAGGATTTCCTCTTCCTCGACATATTTCAGGCCATAGCGCATTTCGCGGTCGACGTCTGACTGCAACTGCTTGAAGTCGGCCAGGATCTGCTTCGATGCCTTGAAGATGTGGGCGATCGTCGAGACAGGCGTCATCTTGCTGTCGTAGGCGATCGTCGATTCCGGCTTCTTCGTGCCTTCCGACACGACACGCGCCGCATTGGTGAAGCCGGTTTGCTGAACCCAGAAAATAGCCGGGCTCTGGGTCTGGCCGACAGGGATCAGGTCACGCACAAACAAGCGCTGCTTGGGCGCCACCTGAATGCCGGGCAGGATCTGCGGCTGGACGATGCCGGGATTGTCGCCGACCGGATAGTCGACGCTGGTGATTGCGGCATTGACCGAGAAGCGGTGCTTGCCGCGCGCCGAGGACCCCTGTGCGGCGAAATCCTTCGTCTTCTGATCGGCGACCAACTGGGCGCCGATGGTCTTGTGAGCGGACGTCTTGTCGCCCGGGCGGCGAACGATTTCCTGCTCTGCCGCCGTGAGGCGCGCCTGGGCTTCGTTCAAGGCTCCCTTGAGAGACGTCTGCTCGATAAGAAGCTTGTCGACATCGGACTTGGTGGCGGTCAGAAGTTCGCCCTTGTTCTTGACCTCGGCCAGGGCCTCTTCGGCCTTTTTGGACAATTCGTCCGACTTCTGGTTGAACTTGGTGGTGACCTCCGCGAGTTTGTCGGTGAGGGCCTTGAAGTCCTGCGCCGATACTGCCGCCGCACCCTCGGCGATCAGCAAGCCGCTCGAATGATGTGTGGTCAGGATGTCCGGTCCAAGGCCGAAGGCTACGGCGATCACGGCAAGGGTGAGCAGCCCGGCAATCGCCAGGAGCGTATAGGTCTTATTCATTGGATTTCTCCTAGGGGTTGATGTCTATGCGCGACAGGACGTTCATCGCCTGGCGCATTTCGGCTTCACCAACGTCACGTGTGGTGTCATCGGCAACGTCACGTGTGCCGGTCTTCAGTTCGGAAATCAGGCGCTTGCGTTCGGCCTGTGGCAGGCCGGCCTTGGCAAGTGCCAATTCGACCCGGCGAGCGGCTGCGCTGGCGCCGAGTTCAAGGCTGGCCTTGGCGTCCTTGGCGACCTGGTCGGCCGGCAGGAACGCATCGGCAAATCCCTTGTCGACGGCGTCAGAGCCGGCAAGCCAGGTTTCCTTGTCCATCATCTTGGCAATGTCCTTGGCGTCCATACCAGAGCGGGCGGCGTAGACGTCCGCGGACGCCTTATCGAAGGATTGAAGGACATCGGCAATGTCATGCAAGTCGTTGCGATCGCCGACCGCCATTACCCAGGTATTGTGGATCATCAGGAACCCGGCGCGGGGAACCTCGATGCGGTCGCCCGCCATACTGATGATCGAGGCCGCCGATGCGGCCATGCCTAGAACCTTGACGGTCACCTTCTGCTTGTGATCTCGCAGCAGGTTGTAGATGGCGAGGCCTTCCATGAAATCGCCGCCGGGCGAATTGATGTTGACCACGACCTCACGATCGCCAATGGCGCGCAGCGCGCCGGCGATGCGGCGAGCCGTAACGCCATCGCCGAAGAAGTCGGCGCCGATGACGCCGAGGATCGAAATCGTGTTCTCGGTGGTATCGTCGGATGCTGCACGGATGTCGGCCTGCCAGCGACCAAGCGCCGACGGGCAAATTTCAGATCCAAGACCGGAGCGCATGGATATGGCCGGCATCGCCGGCAGGTCACGAACGGTCATGCCGCTTTCCTTTCCTCGCGCTCTTCGATCAGCCAGGCACGCAGCGCATTGCGCACCGAGTTCGCGTCACTTTGCTGCTTTCCGATCTGGTCAAGAGGCACCAGGGCGGACTGGACGGTGAGAACGTCGCCGCCCGGCTTGGGCGCCAGATTGTCGAGCTTTCGCAACTCGTCCCGGGTGCGCAGTCCGTTCTGCGCCAGCGACGACATCAGCGCGGCACGGCCGGCGCTGTCGGCGCGGAGGAGCCCCTCGAAGTTGAATTCGAAATAGATGCCGGCGGCCCTGTCGGTCGGCGTGACCAGGCGCGTGTTTACGGCTGATTCGATGCGCTTTAGGTAGGCCCGCAGACCAAGGATCAGCCAGCCGAGGATGATCTGTTCGACGCCGGAACCCCACATCGTCTGGCCTTCCGAGGCATGGCCGACGAGAATTGGCGGCACACCCATCCAGCGGCAGACATCTTCCACGGAGAAGCCGCGCGCCATGATCAGTTCGGCATCGCGAGGCGTGATGTTGAGCGACTGCCAATCGAAGCCCGGCGGCATGATGATGCCCGAGCCCTGGCCTTCGTGGCCCTCGAAAGGCTTGACGTAATTGTCCATGAACTGCTGGCGTTGATCCTTGTCCATCGTGACCGGCGGCTTCCAGAACCCGCTGTTGCGAAGGCCCTTGGAAAACAGCCGGGCGGACGCCCGTTCCGCCGAGATGGCTGCGCCAAGCGAACGAGCGGCATAGGCGACGGGCGAAAGCCCCTCGTCCTCGTCGTTGGGTGCGAATCCCTTGATGTGGAAGACCTTGTCTTTCGGCAGGTCTTCGTTCTTGCCGCGGTCATTGAACCTATAGAACAGCCGGTCCGACGAATCGCGCAGCGGTGTGGTGTTTTCGGCCTTCATCGGCTGCAGGGCCACCAGCCTGTCACCGATGAATTTTTTCTCGGCATACGAATTGCCGAAGTCGCAAAGCGGGGCGATACGCCCTTCCCAGAACTCCACCGCCGTCTGATCGGCATTCGGCGTGATCTGAAGGATCTCGTAGAGCCGATGGTCCTTTCGCGCCGTGCGCTGATCATTCGATGCTGTCGCGAAGACGCCGGCGGGCAAGGTGGAAATCGTCTCCGAGATCAGCCGCTTCGCCGCCCACCATGTCGACAGCTTCATGGCGCTGTCCGGCGTCACGTTCTGGCCGGAATCGTGGTCGAAGCCCCACATCATACGCCACTTGTCCAGATCGGAGGTGACGTTCAACCGGCCGGTGAGCCATTTCCAGATCGCCATCTACATCACCGCGGCCGGTTGTGAGAGCCATGAAGCAAGATCGACACGTGGCTTTGCCTCCGGGTTCCAGCTCATCAGGATCGCCGCGCAAAGCATGGCGATGACGGGATCGATCTTGGTCCGGCCGGCAGCCTGTTTGGTTGCCATGTTGCCGTTGCCCTTGACTTCGATTTTCACATTTCCGACCGACCAGGCCATCATGGCCGAGCCGTCATGGCTAATCGAATTGTCGCTCAACTTGTGCTCCAGGCCCCACAAGGCCGGAGACAATGCCGGACCCTGGCGCAGCCGGTGCAGCATCAGCCCTGTGATTTCCTTCAAGGCCAGCGCGTCGACGAAGGCGGCGATGTTGTTAGGATCGAAGCCGACCGCGTTCTTTTCAGGCAGCAGGCCGGCATCGAGCAGTCGTTCGGCAATCGCCGCGATTTTCGCCACATAGGCCGAAACCTCGCACAGCGTGAGCGAGCCTTCCTCGACGAAGCCGAGCAGCCGCGGCGCAATCTCCTTACGGATTTCAAGCACCTTCGGATGCGCGAATGCATGGGTCCAGACCAGCCAGCGTCGCGTCACCTTCTCGCGACCGATGACGCAGACGCCGAACAGATCGTCGAGACCGCCGCCATCGGCGCCGACCACGGCCACTTCAGAGCGCCGAATCAGCTCTTCCAGCGTCAGCGTCTCGTCGGCGCATTCTTCCCAATATTCGGCACCGCGCCAGCCGTCGCCGGCGATGCCGACGCCGATCTCGATATTGAGATGCTGGCTGGCCCAGATCTGTTCCGTCTCGGCTGTCGCCGAGCCGTTGTTCTCGTAGTCCTCGATCAGGCGCTGCGGGCTGATCGAGCGGCCGATGTTCGGCAGCAGGTATTTCCAGTGTTTGCGATCGCGCCAGAACGTCTGGTCGCGCTGCTGCTCGGGAGGAAACTCGTATAGGACCGGCAGCATGATCGGCGCCTGGCCGCCCCTGCCGTCGCGTATCTTGCGCGCCTTGTCGAGTTCCGTCTTCCAGATACCGGCCGGCTGTTCGTCCGACTGTGTCGTGATCATCAGCAGTTGGCCACCCTGCATGGTGATGCCGCCGCCCCTGATCTGCTGCATGACCGCCGCGGCCTTCGCTTTCTTGCCCAGCTCGTGCACCTCGTCGATGATCGTCAGGATCGGTATTTCGCCGGTGACGATCGAGGTGTCGAAGGATTTGACGTCGAGCTTCGTGCCGGTCTTGCGGCGCTCGATGCATTTCAGGTGATCCTGCACCTTGAAGATGGCATCGAGCCGAGGATCGAGCCTGATCATGCCCTGCGCCTGGTCGAAACACCGTTCCGAGATGTTCTGGCTGGGCGCGACGATCAGCATCTGTCGGTTCGGCGCTTCCTCCATGAACAGCGCGGTCAGGCCGAGGGCGGCGACATAGGTCGTCTTCGAATTCTTCTTGGGAACCATGCAAAGCAGTTCCCAGACCAGGCGCTGCTTGGTGTCCGGATCCTCGCTCGCCAGGAAGGCGCACAGGATATCGCGGAACCATTCGCCACAGGCCTCAGACAGCGGCGGATTGCCGGGCACGTCTGGCAGCTTCAGCCTGTTGAAGAAAGCCAGCGCCTTGGCCGCCTTCTCCTGGTTGAGCGGGACATCGGCCATTGGCGTCTGTCCGGCCTTGATACGCTCCCACCAATCTGGACAGGCGAACCGCGGCAACGCCTCAATGGCGAGCATTTTGCGCGGCTGCTTCGCTTTCGAGCTCGGCCATCAGATCGGCGTCTGCGGCATGGGCGCGCTGCTCGTCGATCATCTTCTTGCCAACCTTGTCTTTCGATGCCGCCGGCTGGTCGCTGCCCTTGCCCATGGAAGCCTCGATCGTCATGCGGTCGTTGCGGTCGATCATGGCGCCGAGTTCACGCAAGGCCGTGACGTTGCCGGCATTGGCTTGCTCGAGGGCGATCTCAAACCGCCTGGCATCGAGCCGATCGCGCATTGCGTCGCGCTCTTTCATGTCGGCTCTAAAATACCGCTTCAACGTCGCCGGCGAGATGCCAAGAGCGTTGGCGATCCGGATGTTGACCCAGCCCAGCGCCATCAACAGCTTGACTTTGTTGCGATCTTTTTCGGTCGGCTCATACGGCGGACGGCCGCGGTTACCGAAGCCCTCACGAACCGGCTGACCGAACAGGTCAAAATTCGGCTCCATCAGAAAAAAATCTCCGAATGTGGGGGACGCGGGTCCGGCGGGGAGGGGCTTCCGGACTTTCGACCCGCCCCCCCGGTTGGTCGGCGATGGTCAGTACCAGACGCCTCGATGTTGCAGGCTGACCTGCTCGGCCTTCTGCGCTTCGCTGTCGTGCCATTCCTTGGACACGGCTATCAGGTTGTCTTCATCCCAGAACAGCACCTCGTCGCCACGATGTTCCTTGTCGTGGTGGATGACTGGGCTGTTCGGGGCAGGGTGCTTGCCGATCAGCAGCACGCCTGTCTTGCGGCAGGTGTACATGTCGCGAAGCAGGATGCGCTGCCGCACCTGCTGCCAGCGTGCGGTCTTATACCAGCGCCGCCAAGGCGCTGTGTTGCTGCTCATTGTCTGGAATCTTTTCCATTGCGGTGAAGCTGCTCGCTTCACCTGGGTCCGCCTGGCGCTTCCCTCATCCTCACTGGGATGGGTGCGAACACAGCCTCGGAAGCGAATGTGCTTCACGGTTCGGATCGTCCTAGGACGGACTCGCTATTCTGTCTTGCTGAGATTCGCAAGGGGGATCATCGCCGACACGGTGCCGCCGAACAGCATTATGTCGACCCAGAGGGAGGCGTCATTAGCCTCCCGCGATACCGTGCCTTTGCGACCAGCCAATGCGCCATCGGTCACCGTCACTCGATCACCTTCGGCTATAGGCTTGCGCCTCTTCATCTCCTCGGCTGCAAGCTTGCGGCGCTCACGCTCTGAGAGCTTGAGGAAAGCACGAAAGCCATTGATATCGCTTTCCGAAACAGGCTTTGGCTGCATCCATCCGCCGACGATGTCGACAACCTCATCCACTGCCTTGATGCCGATCAGAACACGGTCGGTGTCCGAGACGTAGATCATCAGATAACCGGGCAAAGCAGGGTTGTCCTGTTCTTCCCGCTTGGCCTTGGAACGACCTCCGCGGCGCTTGGGCTGTGTGCTGTCGACCGGCAACCACGTTTCCACGAAGAGTTTCCGCAGAGCTTCATCCACAGCATTTTCATGACCAACCGAAACGCGAAGAACGTACCAGCAGCGCACCGGTCCTGATTCGCCGGCTCCCGCCAGCAGCGCTTGTGCCCTTCGGCTCATGCCCTGCTGCCTGTCCGATTCGGCATAGCAGCGGTCGAGATTGATCACTTCCGCATCACTCAGCCGCTTCACGTCCGCCCGCATCATGGTTTCCTCGCACCGCTTGTTCAAACGTTTCCAATCCTGCCGGCCCGCCAGCCGGCATCCACACCCATTCGACGTGTCCCGGTGCAGGCAGCCAGGGCCAGCCGCGCCGATGGTGCTCGACCTCCCACTCCGTCCAGCGATCGGTGCCGACACGGACCTGCTCCATCATCTCGGCCAAGGGCTGCAGCGTTGCCGCCACCGTCACGCCACCGCCGAAGCGGGCACGGTCGTGCATGGCGTTCACCGCTGGCCATCCGTGCTTGGCCTGACGCTCCAGCTGCAGCGCTTCGCCGTCCATGGTGCCGGCCGCAATTGCGTCCTGCTGGAACCGCGTCATTGGCGGCATGGCGGCTTTCGGCCCGGTCAGCAGTTGCTTCATCCGGGCTGCCTGCCACAGCTTGCCGAAGGGTGCCGCGGTGGCTTCTTGCGCCGGCGCCGTCGCTGCGGCCAGACGCGGCAGGAACGGCACCCACATGCGGTCCTTGATGAAGGTGGCCACGGCGCAGGCCTGCTTGACGCCGGCCTTGCGGCACTCGGCCAGGAACAGCGGCACGCACGGTGCGCACTCGGCTTGGTCGGCGGCGGAAAGCTTGAACCACTCGGCCAGCATCGGCGGCTTGGGCGAGACGTCGAAACGGTCCCATCCCTTGAACGATTTGTAGAAAAGCGCCTCTGATCTTCGTCGATCCTCGCGCTCGCGCTCTCTCTCAAAACTACTGTCAGGTTTTGCTAAACCATCAGTATTTACTAGTGTTGGATTCACCGTCGACGGCATCACCGTCGACGGGTTTTCAGTCTGCGGCAAAGATGCAACACCTTCGCCGGCGGCACTGTCGCGAAGCTCGCGCGGCTCGTCGAAGATGACCAGCGAAAGCTTGCCGAATCGCCCGTCTTCGCGCTCCTGTTCCTTGTCGGCATAGCCGTGCTTGACCAACTCGTTGACGATCTTGCGCGCCTTGTCGCGCCCGCAGCCGCCGCGCCTGGCGATGTCGCCGAGAATGACGGTCCAGTTGTCCGGCTTCGACAGGAGATAGCCCAGCAGCCAGCGCGCCTCCATGGAGAGGCGCACATCTTCGAACACGTGGTTCGGCACCGTGGTGTAGCGGGCATTGCGGACGCCGCGCCGGATGGTGGCTTCCTCGCTCATGCCGCCCTCCGATTGGACAGCGGCAACGGCATCTGCCAAGGGGCAGGAGGTAGCGCGATGGCAATTCCGACAGCATCACAGTAGCGAGCTGCTTCGGTCCAGGAATTGGCATTACGGCCTTGTTTGCGCGCCGCATCGCTCCAGGCCATGCTGTCGGCGCTGTAGAGCAGGGCTCTGACGCCGGGATGGCTGAGCGCGGTGAGCTTGATGCCGAAGCCATGCAGCCGCAGATCGGCCCGCGCGGCATGGATGGCGCTCAGCACCTCGACGATGCGTGCCGGGTCGCCATTGCGCTTGCACACCGAGCCGACACCGACCCACATGTCGGGTTTCAGCCGGTCGCCATACATCTCGATGTGCCGGACATAGTCCTCGGGCGCATAGCCCTGCAGGACCGGCAGGATCGGAAACGGCAAATCTTCCGCGACCAGTAAGTCGTAGCGCTCGATGGTCAGCTTCTGGTGTTCGATTATGGTCAGGCCGGTGCTTTCCAGCGCAATCGGCTCGCACATGTAATCCTGCGCCACGGCGCCAACGATGGTGGCGACGCCATCGGCATGAAGACGGCGCAGTGCGGCGGCGTATTCGGCCACGCTGCTGCGATAGCCGCCATGCTTAACCACCTCGGTAAAAGCACCGCTATCGATCAGCACCTCGCCGCAACCGAGCGGCTTTTTGCGGCCGAGCAACCGCCGCCAGCTGATACAAGCGCGGCCGAAATGCTGACCATCGGATGGCTGGTGTAGTCCGACGTAGAAGAGGACTTCGCTCATTCCGCAGCCTCCGCAAAGGCATGCCGCACCAGCCCATCGCAGCCACCGCCCATGCCGGCGGAGAGAACGACCGTCATCCGGTTGTCGAGTGAAAAGGGTGCGTTCATCGTTCCGCCTTCAGCCATGCGGCGAAGCTGGCGCGCAGCGCTTTCCACGCTTCGCTTGCCGCCCCGCCATTGTTGAGTTCTTTTCGCGATTGCACGCCGAGCAGGCTGCGCACCTTTTGCGCCACGCGCTCGTCGGTCAGTGGCTTTTCCAGCCCATGCCGCTCATGCAGGAACACCTTGAACGCCGGCTCCTGGCACTTCATGCCGCACTCGGCGGCGAAGTTTTTCACGTCGCTCGCCGCCGGTTCGCCGCGCTGCTCGATCTGGCGGCGTGGCGCCGGCTCGCCCCTTAAGTCACGGATCTTGCCGAACGCATCGTCGAGCAGCCGCAGCAGGAAGGCCACGGTGTCCGGCGCATTGCAGACGAAGTCGATCTCGTCGACCGTCGCGGCATCGAAGCGCAGCAGCACCAGCAATTCGCCCATCTCGCCGCGCGCCTCTACGAAGGCTCCGGCCTCGCCATGCACGCGCGTCCAATCGGCCGGCGCGATGGCCGCGAGTGACTCGCGGATGGCGAGCAGCTTTGTCGCGTTGGGCGAGAGAACGGCGGCGTTCATGGCATGCGCCCGTGTTTGCGCATGGCGCGGCCCAAGACCTTCGCCGCCCGTTCCAGCGATTTACGAGCGGCGATCTCGCCTGCACCGAACTTCGCCTGCGCCAAACGGTCGGCCGCGCCGGCAACCTGGCGACACGCCTCCATGATGTCGTCATCGGCCTTGCTGATTGTCCTCGGCTTTGCTGCCGGGATCGCAGCCGCTATTCGCTCGACCTCCGCCATCAGCATTTCGCGCACCACGGGCGCCAGCGCGCGGGCAAGGGGATCGACTTGTCTGCCGAGCGCGGTCATGAAGCACCTCCCGCGAATTCAGCCAGGCCGGCGCGGAACAGTTCGGCACTGGCGGCGAGATCAGCGGGCGGCATGCCTGCGGCATCGCGCACGGCGAGACCAAGCGAAAGCCGCAATGCGACGAAGTTCCAGCCGGCTTCGAACCCAGCCCGGCGACAGGCGGCTGCGATGACCTCGTGATATTTGAGGATCACGGAATCGGGCATGCGGAGCAGGGTGTCGGCGCGCGCGCGATCACCATCGGCATCGTGCAACTCGCGCAGGATCGGGAGCATGAAATCGGTCATCCATCCATCCTCCCGATTGATGATCTCCGCCAATTCCTGCGACTGGCGGTCTTGTTCGGCCTTCCAAGAACCAGTCATCGCGCATCGCCTTCATGCCGCGTTTCACATGGAACGCATGCTGTAACAGGTTGACTAAGCAGTGTTTTCCGCGTCACACGGCGGCGTTTCACATCGGCGAGATAGAAATCCATCGGTCGCAGTCGAAGCGCCTTGCAAAGGGTCAGGAAGCTGCCCACCGTCAGGTTTGAGCGGCTCTGCTTGGCCCGTGTGATCATGGCGACGTTGAGCGCAGGGAAGGCGTCCACAGCTTGGCGGACAGAGACGCCGTCAAGACGGCGGCGCACGGTTGCGGCGAAGCGGTCGCGGTCGAACGGGTCAGCCATTGCCGGCCTCCCGCAGCTTGCGGTCAAGCGCACGCTTCAGCTCCTTCAACTGGCGTTCGGTCTCAGGATCCGGTGCGCGCTCTTTCGGCTCGGGATAATGTGCATCTCCTCGGAGCCGCTTCGCCTCGATCGCGGCTGCATAACAACCTGCTGAATTCTTATCGGGATCGTATTGGGGCGGCTCGCACGGTGCGTGCTTTCCGCCGCCAAAGATGTATTCCCGCCACGGCGTCCAACACCAGGTACCGTCACGGTAGCGGAAAAATCCCCACTTTCGTGATGGTCGCCCAGTCCAGACGATGGTGATGATCTTGCGCCCATCGAAACACGGCAGAGGCGGGGCTCCACGCACCCGCCCGGGCCAGTCGTGCCACCATTCTCCTGAGAAGCGCCCCAGAACCCTGTGCAGGTATCTGGCATTGCGGTGGTGGATGCGAAACGCGCGAACCAGCCTTCGCTTGGTAGCCCATCCCATCTTGAGGGCCACCATTGGCAACTCGGCATGATCGCGATCACTTTCGAGTATCGGGAGCGTGAACTCCTCGACGTAGCTGGTCAGCGGGAACGTCCAGAAATCCCACGGATGGTCATGAGGATTGGGATCGGCATCGCCACGATGGAAGATGTGCAGGCGCAGCCGGCCAAACCATAGACGGGTCATGTACGGCGTCGAATACTCGCCGTCGGTGCCATAGATCGTTTCGCAGCCAAGGAAGGTCACTCCGCCGCCTCCGCAACATTGCCACCGATCACAAGCTCATCGCCATCCTCGCCGTAGGCGTAGAGCAAGCCGTCGTCGAACCCGTTCCATTCGCGTGCAAGGTCGTCATCGGACAGGGTGAGCAACCGATCAC
Source organism: Mesorhizobium sp. M7A.F.Ca.CA.004.06.1.1 (assembly GCF_003999135.1). Taxonomy (NCBI): domain Bacteria; kingdom Pseudomonadati; phylum Pseudomonadota; class Alphaproteobacteria; order Hyphomicrobiales; family Phyllobacteriaceae; genus Mesorhizobium; species Mesorhizobium sp. M7A.F.Ca.CA.004.06.1.1. The sequence goes on from NZ_RZPQ01000003.1 coordinate 29,430, forward strand.
GCAGTGCCCGCAACGTGCGCCGGTTGGTGGTTCGCGCCTCGGCGATCGTTTCCGCCACGGCCTCGCGATATTTCTGCTTGCCCTTCGCCTCGACGGCCTGGTCGATCTCATCAATGCCCAGCATGTCGAACATGGTCGGCACGGCGCGCTTGGCTTCCGCCTCGCGGCAGTAGCGCGTGCCGTCGCGAAAATAGGTGTCGGAAAGTTCGGAGGCCTGCCCGCGCCGGCCCTTCAGGATGGCGCGATAGGGCACGGTCATCAGCCCGCCGAACGGGTCGTAGACGATGTCGCCGGGATTGGAGTAGCGGTCGATCAGCCGGTCGACGATGTCGAACTGCAGCGGGCAGACATGCTTTTCCAGGTTGCGGAACGCCTGCTGCCCGTTCAGCGTCAGCATGCGCACCACGTCCGTCCAGATTGCCGGATGCTTCGAAGGCGGATCGAGCGTCATGTAGGTCTTCGACAGGCTGTCGCGCGCGGCCAGTTCCTCGCCCAGCTTCACATGCATCTCGAAATCGTAGATCGCCTCTTCCGAGACTTTTTGGAACAGCGTCCGCAGCGGCTTCGGCCCGAGCCGTACAAGCTCATCGGTGGTCAGCAGCCGGTCGCCTGACGACGGCCAGAAGGCGTGCGCGTCGAGCTGCCAGCGCGCCAGCGTGTAGCCGCTGTCGGGCACCTGCGGCCGGCGGTCGCCATCGCTCCAGCGCTCGTGCTGGCCATCGGCCGCAACCACCAGCGGTTTTGCATGCGCCACCGGCTGGTCGGCATAGCCGCGCGACAGGTCGCTCTGCGGCCGGCGAAACAGCAGCACATATTCCGGACAGCCGACGCCCATCTTGGTGGCGTCCTTCATCATCTCGGAATAGGTCAGCCGGTAGGTCTGGTTGTTCTCCTTCACCACGTCGGTGGCGATGGTGATCATGCCGATGTACTGAAAGCCGTGCTTCAGATAGTGGAAGATCGCCTCGGCGTGGAACGGCGACACGGTGGGCACGCCTTCACCGGTCACCGAGCCGAACAGCACCCGGTCCTTGACATGGATACAGGCCAGCCGGCCGGGCTGCAGGATGCGCAGCAGCTCCGGCGTCAAAAAGTCCATCTGCGCCCAGAAATGGTCGTTGTCGTCGGTGTGGCCGTAGTCGTTGTAGCTCGCCGTGTATTCGTAGTGGTTGGCGAACGGGATCGAGGTGACGATCTCGCCGACGCTGGCGCTTGCCGTCTGGCGCGCCTCCAGCACCGCATCATTGTGGGCGATGACGAACATGTCGCCGCGCTCTTCACGTCTAGCGACGCCGATCGAGCGTGATAGCACGTCGTCGAGCGGCAGGCCGTCGAGTCCATAGCGGAGGATGATCTCCGCCATGCGCGCCATCAGCCGCTCATGCTCGGCCCATTTGCCTTCCAAGTTGCGGCGCACCTCGCGCTCGGCTTCCGAGAAGATGATGTCGATGCGGCATTCCTGCAGCTGGCCGAAGCGCACGATGCGGTGCACCGCCTGGATGAAGTCATGGAACTTGAAGCCGACGCCGACGAAGATCGCCCAGTGGCAGTGTTTCTGGAAATTGTTGCCGGCCCCCGACATTTCCGGCTTGGTGGCCAGGTATTTGAACTTGCCGTCCTTGAAGCCGATGGCGTTCTGTTCGTTCGGGTCCAGCCCCTGCGTGCCATAGATCGAGCGCACGCCCGGCACCACCGCCTCGATCGCCCGCCGCTCATCCTCGAGGTCGTGCCACAGCAGGG
>NZ_RZPQ01000003.1:31179-42984 GCF_003999135.1 Mesorhizobium sp. M7A.F.Ca.CA.004.06.1.1
CAGCAGGGCGTGCGAAGCAGGATCCTCGGCAAGCAGCGCGCTCATCTTGTCGATGCGGGCTGCCAGGCTGTCGCGCTTGGCGGCACTGGCCTGCACCACGCCGAGCGCCGTGTTGCGGATCAGCAGGCCTTGCCCATCGCGGTCGTAACCGGCCGTCGAATGGTCGATCGGCACCTCGTGCCAGTTCACCGTCACCGCCGGCAGCACATAGCCGTCGTCGGGAAAGCCGAGATCCGACGGCGATTGCAGGAACACCGCCCAGCTGTGCACCCACAGCCAGAACTCATCTTCCTTGTGCGGGAACAGCGTCAGGTCGCCGGCCGTCTCCGAATTGCGCTGGAAGAACCGCGTCAGCGCCTGGCCGGTGTCCATGATGCCGAGGAAGCCGGCATAGTGAATCAGTTCCTTGGTCCGGTTCGGCGACGGCGTCGCCGTGGCGACGAACTTGAAGCGCACCGCCTTGAACAGCGGCAGGAATGTCTGGAACGTCTTGGTGCCATAGCCGCGCAGCACCGCCGCCTCGTCCAGGCTGGCGGCAACGAAGCGCGACGCGTCGATCTTGCCGGCCAGCACGCTTTCATAATTGGTCAGGTAGATCGTGTCGGCGCTGTCGACCTCGGCATCGCTGCGGATGAATTTCAGCGTGACGCCGAATTCACCCTGGAACCGCTCCGCCGCCTCGGCGAAGAACTCATGCCGCACCCCCAACGGAATGACGATCAATCGCAGCCCGGGCGCGAACTTGCCGATCAGGCGCATCAGCTCGATCTGCATGAACGTCTTGTGCAGCCCGAACGACGCGAAGATGCCGCGGCTGCCGCCCTTCAGCGCCCAGCGCACGATCGCCCGGCAATGCGGGGCACCGGCCGGGTTGATGTCGTCGAGTGCTACATCGAAGCCGTCGGCTTTCGCCAGCTGCATCTTGCCGCGCAGGAAGGTCAGGTAGGGATCGTCGGAGGCGAGCGCGTTCATGCCGGCACCGCCTTGATGTCGCGCCCGAACTGCACCGCAATCTGGGCAAAGCCGCATTTCTCGGCCAGGGCGAACATCCGGGTGTTGTGACAGAGCGCGCCGAAATCCAGTCGCCCCGCGCCCATCGTCGCAGCCGCTGCGGACGTGCGCTCGATCAGGGCCGTGGCGATGCCGAGGCCACGATGCGACGGCTCGACATAGAGCAGATCGAGCCAGACCAGGTCATGGCCTTCCGGCTGGTAGTAGATCGCCATGCCGACCGGCTTTGACCGCTGCCCCGTTCCTTCGAGCGCGAACACGCCCCATTCGAAGCCTGTCAGTTTCTCCCGTCCGGCATCGATCGCCCCCTCAGTGATCATCCTGGCGAAGAAGCGTTTCGCAATCTTCATCCAGTCGGGCGCCAGAGGCACGTTCATGTAACGGATCGTCATGCCGGCCTGCCCTCCGTAGCCTTGGCGAAGGCGGGCACCGCCTTCTGGAGCCTGTCCAGATCACGGCCAATCATCGCGTGCTGAACGCGCAGGGCCGCCAGGTGAGCAGCCATTTGATCCGGCGGGATATCCTCAGTCCGCTTGAGCAAGCTACGCAGCTCAAGCGCGTCGGCGCGGGCGAAGGCGAGATGTTTCGTAAATTCGGTCATGCCGGCACCGCCTTGCGCGGGCGCCCTCGTTTGGAAACAGGTGCCGTCTCTCCGGCTGTCGCACCACTTTCGGCGGCTGCTCGCTCGCAGGTGTCGCTACCCGTCTCTCCGGCTGTCACGCCATTCTCGCTGGCGTTCACGTCCAGTTCTCTCCGCATGACTAAGGCGCTGCAGGCACTGGCAACCCCGCCCACCTTCTCGGCTGCCGCTTCCGGCAAATCTCCAACCTCAAAGCCCCAATGATCCCAGCCCGGCCGTGGCGCGCGGCAGAACAGTTCGATCTTGGCCACTCCGGGGAAAAGCCGCTCGATCGTCTCGGCGAAGAAATCCGGCTTGGCGGAATGCTTTGTCTTGCGCTCGCGGTGCACCGTCTCCGGCTGCGAGCCAGGCAAGGGCGCGGCGACATCGCCGCGGCGGCCGATGAGCAGGATTTCGTGACGGTCGCGGCCCCAATAGCCGGTGCCGGCAACTTCCTTGTCCCAGATCCAGTGATGCACATAGGTGAAGCCGAGCTCGGCCAGCACCCGCAACCCGTCGAGCAGCATCGGGTTGGTCGCCCAGCAATAGATGACGGCGTTTTCGCTGAACGGATCGAGCTGTTTCAACAGATCGATGATCTCGTCGGTCGTCATCGTCGGATAGTGGTTTTCGGCGCTCTTTTCGCGCCCCGTCACTTCCGAGCGGACACCATATTTCCACGGACAATCGAGATAGCCGACCGGATAGGTGCGCTTGAGCTTGCCCGGCGCCGTGGCTCGGCCGTTGGCCCGCACCATGTCCATATGCGTCAGCCGCACGGCGTGGCGCAGCTTCTGCCGCTCGGCACGGATCTCTTTCGCCCGCGCCACGATGTGCTTTTCCTCGCGCGCCAGCACCTCACGCTGCGCCTCGACAGCCAGGTCGGACAGCGCCTCGCCGGCGTGCACGGAAACCCGGCCGTCGCGGATGGCCTCAATCAGTTCGGCCGCACCATGGTCTCGAATGCGCTTGGCGGCGATCACCGCGCGTTCCGAAATCGACAGCCGTCTAGCTGCCTCCCGGGTCGGCAAATTTGCTGACCCGGCGGTGCTCTGGTTGATGCCGATATCCCAGTCGACCAGCCGCGCCGCCACCATGGCGCGTTGGCTCTCCGACAGATGCCGGCGGTGCAAGTTCAGCGACAGCACGAAGCCGAGCGGATCATCGCCGTCATAGTCGACCAAGACCGGCTCGACCTCGGCGAAAACGCACGCGGCATAGCGGTTGCGCCCGTCCAGTATCTTGCCGTCCAGCAGCACGATCGGCTCGCGCTGGCCATAGGTGACGATGTCGTCGGCCATCTCGTGCATTTCCTGCTCCGACAGCATCGGAAACAGTTCGGCCAGCGGGTGCGCTAGAAGGTCGCTCACTTGGCCACCTCTTCGGCAGGCCACACGCCACGCCTGCGAAGCTCCGCTTCCCACCCCTCGCGAACAGGCGTCGAGCAGTGCGCGATCGCGTCTCGCCAGGTCGGCCAGCGGCCGTTATCGGCATAGAACGCATACTGGTAGTAGAGGCTTTGCGCGTTGTGCGGCTCGTCTGAACCGTGCGCTGGACGATGGCCGCACACATGACACGCGTCCAACGCGGGAGGCATGAGGCCACAAGAGGCCTCCCGATCTTCGGTCACCTCACCCGTGGCCATGTCGACGACTTGGATTTTCCCAGGGAGGGCCTTCATTTCTTCACCGCCTTCCGCCGCCTGCGCTTCCGCCGCACCACGCCGTTGGCGGCGTCACGCCGTTTCTGGTTTTCGATGTGACTGACCATCTCCAGATGATCCGGATTGACGCAGCGCCGGTTGTGGCACTTGTGGTCGATCTGCTTGTTGCGCGGCACATAGCCGAATTCATTGGTGAAGCTGACTATGTGAGCGGCGACCGTGCGGTCGTTCAGCTTCATGCGAGGATAGCCGCCGCCGCGACCGGTGCCGCTGTCGCCCATAGTCCAGAACCAGCACGGCGTGCTGAAACCGCCATCGCGGATATCGATGGCGGCGTTGATACGCTCTGCGATGTGGGCGCGGCGGTCGAACATCAGGACACCTTCGCCATGCGATAGGACCCGGGGTTGCGCGACGCCGGTCGCACCACGGTTGTGACTAGGCCGGTGTCGATCAGCTCGGCCATGTAGTCGCTGCCATGCCCGGCACTGATCCTGGCGGCGCTGGCGAACTCGCGCAGGCCGCCGCTCACCACGCCTGCGGCATTGGCTTCCCTGCGCATGACGTTCCACAGCTTTGCGGCCTGGCTCGAAACGCCGTGCTGGCGGGCGAACGCATCGGCGCAAAAGCCGGTGTCATCCGGCGGCTCGTCAACGATCGCTTCGAAGTGCCGCTGCACGAAGGTCGTAGAGCTGACCCCCGCCTTGCGCGCGGCGGCTTCGATCTTGAGGTTCGTCAACCGGTCGCACTTCACCGAGAACCGGTAAAAGCTGTCGGCGCGCTCTTCGGGGTCACGGCGGGCAAGGCTGGCCATCACGCTGCCACCTTCCGGCGCGCCCGGTAGAGCGAGCTGATGCCTTCGTCGATCTCGCGAACCGCCGCCCGCTTTGCCGCGGCGATGTCGGAACGCCCGGCGACGACTGCCGCGAGCGATGTCACCGCCTCGCTGGTTTCCTTGTGCACGTCGGCCAGGTCATCGACCCCGACGGCTGCCGGCGGTTCCGGTTCAAGCGGCACGAGCGTGTAGCCGAGCATGTTGGCCAGCTCTTCCAGCATCATCGGCGCGCCGAGCTGCCGATCGAGTGCCACGATGACGGCGGCGTTGATGAAGTTCGGCTCCGAGCGGGAGCCGTATTTCGACAGCATGTCGGTCGGCACGCCCGCGACGTGCTGGAAGACGCCAGGTCCGCCGGCGAGCTTGATCAGCTGCTCGGTGCGCGCCTTGATCCGAATGCGATCTTCGGCCGTGGTCAGGAAAAGGGCAGGGTCGAGCTTGGACATGGCAGCTTCCGGACAAAGCAAAGCCGTCAAGGAATTTTTCTTGCGAAAAGATTCCGTGCAGGCAGGAAGGGGTTTGATTCAGTGTGCGGGCGTCAGTTCACGGAGGCCCGCAAGCAGATGCACTCATGGTCCGCCACCTCGAAATCGGTTTGCCGCCCGGCGCGCATGCGCGCCGGCGAGATCGTCATCCAGATCGGCCACCGCACGGGCCAACACCCCGGCGCCGATCATCGTGGCGTATTCGGTCAGCGCCAGGGCGACGGCGCGCGCGTTCGTGCAGCGCTCGTAGGCGGCGACCGCGCGCACCAGCACCATCACATGGTCGGGCAGCAGGATCGCGTTGCTGGAAAGATCAGGCGCGCCGGCCGAAGAGGCATCAACTGCCGGCGCGCTGTCCTGGCCGGCACGAACGCTAGCCGGACAGGAGGACCCGTCCTCCGAAGCACGCAGTGCGCAGGAGGATTCAGTGAAATGGGCAAAGGGGGCGCCGCCCAGGGAGGAGCCGGACGGCGCGGCTGCGGCTTGGGAGGCCAACGCAGCGGGGAATTCATAGTCGACGGCGCCAGCCTGGCGCGGCACGAGGCGTTCGGTGAAGCCGACACCGGCAAGCCGTGCGCCACGATCGGCAAGAGCAGGAGAGGCGAGGCGCTGGCTCATGCTGGCACCGCAATCTCGGGTGCACGATGATGGCCGACAGAAGCAAGCTGACCGAACCGACCATCATCTTCGACACGTTCTGCACAAGCGTCGATGTCGATGCGCACGAAGAGTTCGTCAGGCTGACAGGGTGCGATGAAGTACCGGTCGTCGGCTACGACGGCCCGGAACTGCGCATCGTCGCGCGCATGGTGCTGCCGCGCGAAACCGCGCGAGACCTGGCGGTTGATCTGCGAAGACAACTCGCGAAGCGGGAGCGCTGAAATCATGCCGCGTCCTCCGCTGCCGGGTTGGCGATCAACCGCTCGAGCAAACGCTTCACAGGGCGGCTCGGCTCGGAACCTGTCTCGATCCGGGAGACGGTGGCCTGGTCTACGCCGAGTTCATCCGCCAGCTGCTGCTGCGTCCACTTGCGACTGGCGCGCAGGGCCTTGACGGACTCTCCAGTGATCGGTGCGGCGATGTTCATGGCGCGCAGTTATGCGCAACGCATACTCACCTGTCAATGCCCTGCGCATAATGAAATTCCTCAGAGTGCATATCATGGCTGAAGAAATCCACGACAGACTGAAGGCTTCCCGACTCGCTGCCGGCTTCCGAAGCGTGCGCGAGGCGGCAACCTCGCTAGGCATCCCCTATCAGACCTATGCGTCGCACGAAAATGGCAATCGGGCGTTCGACAACCAGGCCGCAGCGCAATATGCGCGTCGGTTCAAGGTCTCGATCGACTGGCTTCTGACCGGCCGTGGCGAAGCGCCAGAGGCGATGCCGTCGCTGGTGCCGCTGATGGGCTACGTCGGCGCCGGCGCTGAGGTTGAGCCGGATTTCGAACAGGTCCCGGAAGAGGGCATGGAACAGATAGAGGTTCCTTTCCCCCTGCCAGCCGACATGATCGCGTTGCAAGTGCGGGGTGATTCGATGCTTCCGCAGTTTCGCAACGGCGTGATCATCATTGTCTATAGGGAACAGCGCAGGTCGACCGAAAGCTTCTTTGGTGAGGAAGCAGCCGTGCGCACGACTGACGGCCGCCGCTTCATCAAGACGATCCTGCGCGGCACCACCGGCGTCAACCTGATCTCGTGGAACGCACCCGCCATCGAGAATGTGCATCTTGCATGGGTCGGCGAAATTTTCACCTATTTCCCGGCGACGGCTATCCGGCGCATCGAAAAGCAGGGCGGCATCCAGGGGCAACTCAGATTGAGAGCTTAAGCCGAATTATGCTCTGTGTATAATTTCCTTTGACTTGATATTATGCAATGTGCATAGTCACCTCCACTCGCAATCCCGCGATGGAGGCATGGCGTGTCGCTATCTCATCCAGTTGCCGTCAACGACAGAGCCGAGGTCTTCCTCGAGGCTGCCTTTGACCATGGCCACGCCGGTGCCGTCGGCCGCGGCGACCTGGCAATAGGCCGCCATTGCGATTCCGACGTGTATCTTGGTACCGACCAGCGTCCATCGCGCCGTGACCACTTCGACAAACGCACCGTTGATTGCCCCGATACTGCTACGCCGGATATCTCGAATGATGCCGGCGTCCCTGGCCTGATCCAGAACCTGTTGGCCGTTCCAGCCCTTGCAAATGTCGGCGCCCGCGACCTTCGGCGCTTCCGCCTGGTTCCCGCCCTTGTGCAGGCCAACCCACACCAGCACGGCGAGAGCCGGAATAATGAACCATTTCGAGAGCGCCTTCTTTGCCGGCGCATCCGGAGGTCCGCGCGTCGCGTTGCCGGCGAAGTCATGCCGGCAGAACCGGCAGATGCGCGCGTCGCGCTGAACTGTTTCCGCGCACTCCGGGCAAGTCTTGGTGTCGCCCTCCATAGTTCCCCCCCACAGCATTTTCCCCAACGAGAAAGGATAGTCCTATGATCACCTTCCAGCAACCGCCCATCGGCTCGCTGTCCACTTCCCCCGCAGTCTTCACCCAAGGCATCGTCGAGCTGATGGCCGATAAGATGCTGGAAATGGGCATGAACGGCACGGCGGTCACCGCCGACAGCCTGGCCGAACATTCCAGCTTCACCCGCGCCCAGATCGAGGAACACGGCCACGAAGCGGCGGACCTCGCCAAGTCGCGCGCCGTCCACAGGCTGGACTGACGGCCATGCAAACCGTCGCCGAACGTCTGATCGCGGTGGCCGGCCAGTCCGCCGAGATGGAAGCGTGGATTTCCCGCCAGCTTATGGCCGGCCAGAAACCATCGCAGATCCTGGCCGAACTGGGGCAGGGCGGTTTCGACCGCGCCTGCGCCACCCTGGCCAACGTGCACACACGCCTCGCGCTGGCATCGGCCTTCACCTTCGCGCTGGCTTTCGTCAGCGTCGCCGTGGGGCTGCGCTGATGAAGCCCCGCGTGCGCTGCCCGAACTTTCCCGAATGCCGCTGCGGCGACGACTGCACCGACCGCAGCGACACCCGCATGCTGCGCCTGCTGTTCGGCCTCTTCATCACCGGCACCGCGCCATCGGCGCAGGGCTGATTTACGTGGGAATGCGCTCATGAACCAGTCCGTCACGCAGCCTTGGGTGCAAGGCATCAGCTTCATGCAGCAGACCGTGCTGCTCACCGCTATTCGCGGCCCTGACGGCATAGGCAAGTATCATCCGTGCAAGTTCATGCTGCGCTGGTTTCGCCGATGCGTCCTGCTCTCGGCGATGGACGGCCGGGCGCTGACCGACCCTGCCGAACGCAACGGCGGCTCGTTCACCGGCCCCAGCTACGAGGCAACGGTCAGGCCGGTATACAAGGAATGGTATGGGCCGATGGACAAGATCGTCGGTGACTATCTGCGCTCACTCGACGAGTTGCCGCACCATTTCCAGATGCACTTCCTGCATGCGGTTCAGATTGTCGGCTTCAAGCATCCCGACGAGGTAATCCGCAGCTGGTGGGCGCAGGTCTATCTGCGGCTGGTCAACGACCTGCATCTGCACCCGGAGAGCGAAGCCGAAATGGATCGCCGCCTCGGCGACAATCGAGCCCAATGGCTCGAACGCAACGACGCTGCGACGGTGGATTGAGATGGCTGACAAATCCGCCATCGAATGGACCGACGCGACGTGGAATCCTGTCGTCGGCTGCACCATCGTCTCGCCCGGCTGTACGCGTTGCTACGCCATGGGCATGGCCGCCCGTATCGAGGCGATGACGAAGGCGCTGCAGGCCAAGGGCCAGACCGGCGCGCCGCATTACAACGGCACGACGCGCAAGGTGAACGGCAACACCATCTGGACCGGCAAGCTGGCCATGGCGCCCAACCACATCGTCTTGGAGCCGCTGGCCTGGCGCGCCCCGCGCCGCATCTTCGTCAACTCCATGGGCGATCTCTTCCACGAGAACGTTCCCGACGACTGGATCGACAAGGTGTTCGCCGTCATGGCGCTGGCGCCGCATCACACCTTCCAGGTGCTGACCAAGCGCGCGAGGCGGATGCGGTCATACATAAGAAGTCTTCCAAACCGCGATGATATCGTCGGCAAAGCTGCGGCTCATCTATGGGGCGGCACGGATCCTGACGGGGTTTTCGATGCTGCAATGCATGCGGTGCGTATGCCGCTGCCGAACGTCTGGCTTGGCGTCTCCGCCGAGCGCCAGCAGGAAGCCGACGAGCGCATCCCGGATCTGCTGGCGACGCCGGCAGCAATCCGCTTCGTCTCCGCCGAGCCGTTGCTTGGGCCAATCGACTTTACGCGCATGCGCCCTCCGGTCGACAAGCAGGTGTATGGCTTCCCTAACCTCGACGCGCTGCGCGGGAGTTGGTTTGTCGATGGCCATAGGCCAGACGAAGAGATGCCAGACACCGGCGTCCGCCTCCACTGGATCATAGTCGGCGGCGAGAGCGGTCATAAGAGCCGCGCAATGCACCCGGCCTGGGCGCGGTCAATCCGCGAGCAGTGCGCAGCGGCCGGCGTGCCGTTTTTCTTCAAGCAGTGGGGAGAGTGGCGCCCATCGACGCCAGAGCTTGCTTACGGGAACCCGCGATCGGGGTGGCGCTGTCTAGCCGCGCACCCGCATCTGCCGCGTCCGCACGAACTCTATCCCGAGGCTGGCGCCGAATTCGTCGAACACGTCGGCAAGAAAGCCGCCGGCCGGTTGCTCGACGGCGTCGAGCACAACGCCATGCCCGAACTGCGGGAGGTACTGGCGCTATGAGCGTTTACGTCGACAACGCCAAACATCCATTCGGTCGTCTTCTCATGTGCCACATGTGGGCAGACACGCGCGCAGAACTGTTCGCCATGGCGGACCGCATCGGCGTCCAGCGCAAGTGGTTCCAGCGCCCGGCCGGGCTTGGCGTCGCCGGCATGGATGCAACGTGGGAGCATTTCGACATCGCTCAATCGAAGCGTGCTCTGGCCGTCGCAGCCGGCGCGATCGAGACAGATAAATATGGCCCGGTCGAGCACACCGCCCGGCTGAAAGGCGACCAGGTGAAGCTCGAGCAGATAGCGGAGCTTCGCGCCAAGGGCTTCGGTGCCGGCGCAAGGCCCGCTGATCCAAAGCAGGGAGCGCTGCTATGATCGAGCTTCCCGACCTCGCCATTTCCGTCCGCCAGCCATGGCCATGGGCGATGATGCACTGTGGCAAGGATATCGAAAACCGCGACTGGCCGACGAAGATCAGGGGCCGTGTCTGTCTGCATGCCGCCAAGGGCATGACGCGCGACGAGTACGAAGACTGCCTCGCCACAATCCATGAGATTAGTCTGACGCACCCTTTCAAGCCGGGCTTGATGCTGCCGGCATTCGAGGAACTGCCGCGGGGCGGCATCGTCGGAACGGTCGACATAGTCGATTGCGTCGCTGAAAGCGCCAGCCCGTGGTTCTTCGGTCGCTATGGATTTGTTCTGCGCAACGTCGAGCTGCTTGACGAGTTCATCCCCGTCAAAGGCGCCCTCGGCTTTTTCAGATGGCGTGACAACCTCAATGCCGTGCCGGTGTTAAAGGCAGCGCCAAGACAGGGGAGCCTGCTATGACACAGACTCATGCTCCACAACCGTCATCCGTCCGCTTCCCAGTGCAGCCGCGCCTGGTGCCGGCGATCAAGGCGGCGCGCTATCTGCACCTGACGCTGCCGGAATTCATGGAATTGCTGCCGGCGCTGCAGCATCAGGGTTTTCCACGGGCTTGCCCGATCACCGGCAATTACGACCTGGTGGCGATCGACGCATGGCAGGACAAGCGCTCTGGCCTTGCCGGATCAGGATCCGGCGCGCAGTCTAGCGCCGAAATCGCAAGAGCGAGGCTGGCGACCCTTGGCTAAGATCAAGCTGAAGCACTACGTCATCCGCAAGGGCAAGTACGGCTACTGGCTTCCGACGCCGAAGATGGTCGAGGCGGGCTTCGAATGCATCTCCTGCGGCACGGATGGGCCGGATGCATGGGCGATTGCCAGGCAATGGGAAGACCGCTGGCAGGAATTCCGCAAGGGCAGGGAGCCGCCGCGCCTGCATGTCTGGCCGAAGGATTCGATCGGCGACGCCTTTACCCGCTATCGTAAGATGGATGCCTGGAAGCGCAAGCCGCCGCGCACGCGTGAAGACTGGGAACGTGGCTGGACGTTCATCGAGCCGTACTTCGCCGACCTGCCGCCGGCCGACATCACGCTCGAGCTGCTCGACGACTGGTATGGCCGCCTGCTGCGCGTCAGGGGCGTCGACATCGCCTATCGCGCCATGAAGACGTGGCGGTCGCTCTACAACGTCATGGCCGGAATGAAGCTGTGCCCGCCCAAGGCCGACCCCTCGCAGGCGATCCGCCGCCAGACGCCGCCGCCGCGTCACCAGACGTGGACGGAAGGCGAAGTGGTGCGCATGGTCAAGGGCGCCTGGCGCGCCGGCTACCGCGGCCTCGCCTGCATCATCGCCGTCGCGTGGGACACCAGCTTCTCGCCGGTCGACGTGCGCACGCTGACCCCGGCGCAGGCGATGCAGACGGCGCAGGAATGGGGTTTTCTCATCGCGCGCACCAAGAGCGGCGAGGCGGCTTTCGGCACGCTGTCGCCGCGCACCCAGCGCCTGGTGCTGGCCTACATCGAATCGCTCGGCGTCACGCTGCTCGACGATGCGCCGATCTTCCGCTCGCGCGGCTTTGAACCGGGACCGAAGGGCGGCCGGCCGCGCGCCGGCGTGCCCTACACCAAGGACTCGCTCGTCGACGATTTCGCCGACCTGCGCAAACTGGTGTTCGGGGCTGGGGAAAAGCGCCGGCTCATGGACATGCGGCGTTCGGGCGCGGTCGAGGCCAACGCCGGCGGCGCATCGGTCGAGGCGATCTCGGCCAAGATGGGTAATTCGATCGATGAGAACAAGGCGCTGCAGAAGACCTATATGCCGGTCAACCTGGCAGCCGTCCGTTCCGCCGATGCCAGCCGCCGCGAAGGCAGGAAACTGCTTGGTCAGGAACGGAATGAATACAAAAAGTTGAAACTCTCCGGAAAATGAGAGTTGAAACTTTTCAAGGGGCGGTAGCTAACCCCTTGAAATAAATGGCGCGAGTGACGGGGCTCGAACCCGCGACCTCCGGCGTGACAGGCCAGTGAAAACCGCAAAGCCACCAACGCTGGGTTTCGAC
>NZ_RZPQ01000400.1:0-5350 GCF_003999135.1 Mesorhizobium sp. M7A.F.Ca.CA.004.06.1.1
CCGTCACTATAGGATGTCCGGCAGGACAGTGAGGGGCAGCGCCAACGTCAACGATTGCTCCGTTCGGCCAGAAACTCATGACGCAGTAGCGCTAATGCATCTCGCTCAAAAGTCGCGACGCGCTTTAGGCTGAAAATTCCTTGATCCAGCACTGATTTTGACGCATATCCGCTGCGAACTGAGCTAAAAGTTCCGCCAGCCGGACCAGCGCCCATCGTGGAAGTGCCCCGCCAGCTGATGCCATTCGAACGGGGCCTCTTAAATCATGACAGCAGAACAGATATCGCCGGACCAGCGCTATGCCGCGTTCCGCCACCGCTCCTTCCTGAGCTATTGGGCGGCGCGTTTCCTCACCACATTCGCCACCATGATCGTGTCCGTCGCGGTCGGCTGGCAGATGTACGATTTGACCCGCGACCCGCTCGATCTCGGCCTTGTCGGCATCGTCCAGTTCCTGCCGTCGCTGCTTCTGGTGCTGGTCACCGGCGTCGTCGCTGATCGCTTCGGCCGCCGCCTGATCATGGCGCTGGCGGTCGTGGTGGAGGCGATGTGCGCGCTGGCGCTGCTGTTCCTGACGCTGCGCGGCATCAGCGGGCCGCTGCCGATCTTCTGCGTGCTTGCCATGTTCGGCGTCGCCCGCGCCTTTTTCGGTCCGGCCTCCGCCTCGCTGTTCGCCAATCTGGTGCCGCCTCAGGATTTCGCCAACGCCATCGCCTGGAATTCATCGGCCTGGCAGACGGCGACCATCGTCGGCCCGGTCGCCGGCGGCCTGCTCTACGGCGTGTCGCCGGAAGCGGCCTACGGAACCGCCGCCGTCCTGATGCTCGTGTCCGGGCTGCTGATCTTCACCATTCCGAAGCCGTCGCAGCGGACCGAGTCGGAAAAGCCGACGATGCAGCACCTGCTCGGCGGGTTCAGCTACATCTGGAGCGAGAAGATCGTGCTCGGCGCCATCTCGCTCGATCTGTTCGCCGTGCTCCTGTCCGGCGCCTCGGCGCTGCTGCCGGTCTATGCGCGCGACATCCTCCAGCTCGGCCCCTGGGGCCTCGGCCTGCTGCGCTCGGCGCCCAGCATCGGCGCCATTTGCGTCGCCATCTGGCTGGCCGGGCATCCGCTTCGCAACCACGCGGGCATGATCATGCTGGTCGCCGCCGCCTCGTTCGGCGCCTTCACCGTGCTGTTCGGCCTTTCCACCATCACCTGGCTGTCGATCGTGGCGCTGGTCTTCCTTGGCGCCACCGATATGTTCAGCGTCTACATCAGGGAAACGCTAATTCAGCTGTGGACGCCCGACCATGTGCGCGGCCGCGTCAACGCCGTCAACCAGGTCTTTGTCGGCGCCTCCAACGAGGTCGGCGAATTCCGCGCCGGCACGATGGCCGCGCTGATCGGCACGGTGCCGGCCGTGGTGATCGGCGGCATCGGCGCCATCGCCGTAGCGGGCCTGTGGATGGTGCTGTTCCCGCAACTGCGCAAGGTGCGCCATCTCGACGGACGCAACTGATCTTCCTACGTTTGACAGCCGACATGCCTCGCCCATGCCACAGGAGCTCTCATGATCACTTGCTACCTGAAATATGTCATCGACCCCTACAAGCTTGCCGAGTTCGAAGTTTATGGCCGTCGCTGGATAGCTCTGGTCAACCGCCTCGGCGGAAACCATCACGGCTATTTCCTTCCGAGCGAGGGGGCGAGCAATATCGCTTTTGCCATGTTCAGCTTTCCGAGCCTTGCCGACTACGAGGTCTATCGCAAGCGTATGGCTGCCGACCCGGAATGCCAGGAAGTGTTTGAAATGGAAAAACGCAATCGCAGCATTCTCAGCTACGAGCGCAGCTTCCTGCGGCCGGTGCTCGAACCTTAAAGCGCGTCGCGCTTTAAGTCTTGTTTTATGCATGTCGTTTTCCCAAAACCGAGGTCGCTTTTGGGCGACATGCATTAGCTATCTGCTCGGCTTGCCGAAAATCATCCGCAGGAACTCGTCCAGCCAGCGCTTGAGATGCATGTCCCAGATCAGCCGGCCGCCGAGATGATCGCGGCCGGGCTGGGCACCGGGCAATTCGAAGCGATGCGCGCCGCGCACCACCCAGCGCTGCATCATCACCCTGGTCAGTTCGCCATGGAACTGGATGCCCCAGGCATTGTCGCCGTAGCGGAAGGCCTGGTTGGGATAGGTCTCGGCCGTCGCCAGCAGCGTCGCGTCCCTGGGCAGCGAGAAACCCTCGCGGTGGAACTGATAGACCATCTCCGGCCAGTGCATCAGTTGCTTGCCGGCTTCGGTCGCTTTCAGGGGATACCAGCCAACCTCGACCAGCCCTTCGCCGTGTCCTTCGACCTTGCCGCCGAGATAGTTGACCAGCATCTGTGCGCCGAGACAGATGCCGAGACATGGCCGGTTCTCCCTCAGCGGTATTTCCAGCCAGTTGGTCTCGCGGCGAACGAACTCGTCCTCGTCATTGGCGCTCATCGGACCGCCGAACACCACCGTGCCGGCGTGGCCGTCCAGTGTTTCGGGCAAGGCGTCGCCAAGCGGCGGCCGGCGGATATCGAGGTCGAACCCTTCTTCCAGCAACATGTGGCCGACACGCCCTGGGCTCGAACTCTCCTGATGCAGCACGATCAGTATCTTTGGCTTCGAACTCGTTTGGCGCGGCATGGGAAGGCGAAAATCCTATTCGTCGCTCGATGTTCCGGTGGCGCCGGGCGCGTGCGCCGCTGCCTTGCGGCGCGCCTCGACGCGATCATGGCGTTCGACGCCGATCAGCTCGGCGACGCGCCAGACGGTGTTGTCCTCGAGCTCGTGCAACTCGCCGTCGGCATAGACGATTTCCCACATCAGGCCGATGAAGGCCTTGCGCGCATCGGCATCGAGATGGCGCTTCAGGACACTGGTGAAGGCATAGAGATCGATCGCCTCATTGTCGGCCCGCTCGCCGGCGGCGGCAAGCGCCTCAAGTTCCGTGCCGCTGATCGAATAGCTCTCCGCCAGCACCGCCTTGAACCGTTCCCACTCGACATCCTGGCGCACGCCATCGGCATTCATCACATGGTAGAGCAGCGCCGAGGCGGCGATGCGCGGATCGTCCGTGCTGGCACGAGTGCCGGCGCCGGCCGGCAAATCCCTGAGAAACGACAGAACGCGTTCAAACATAGATCCATACCCCAACGGCCTGACGGCCTGCCCAACTCAAAACAACCGAAACCGGCGCGGCGATTTCTCCGCTTCCTCGTCCGGATCGACGCCGGGATCGTCCGGCAACCGCGCAAGCTCCTCGGCCGGATCGACGCCCTCGGCATCGCCCGGCACCGCGGCGAAGGCCGCTGCCGTGATCGGCCTGACATGATCTTCTTCGCGACTTTCAGCTTGCTTGCCCGCCGACGTCTCGCCACCGGCGTCATCGATCACCTCGATCGGCCCTTTTTCGCTCGTGGGCTTTGCCAATGCTTCGATGACCGGCGCCGCACCGGCTGGCATGTCGTCATGGCTGTCGATCAACTGGCCGAGACGCTCCATCGGCGCACGCCACTCGAAGGCGTCGAGCCGGCCGGTGATCGGCGACACCGGCGCCCAGCGTTCCGATACCACGCCGTCTGCGACCCAGGCCGGATCGCGCGGCGCCCGCACCGCCCTGGACAGCAGCTGCCGCACCTTGCCCTGATCGCCGGTCTCGGCCTCCTCGATGTCGGCGAGCAGCAGATAGGCGCCCTCGCGGCGGTCCATCCGGATCGCCGCCTCGGCCTCGCGGCGGGCGGTCGAGAAGTCCTGTGCGTCGAGCGCGGCGCGCGCCACCGTCATCGACGATTCGGCGTGGTTCTTCTTCATTTCCTGCAGCTTCTTCGCCCGGTTGAGGCGGTCGAGCACCGCGTCGCCCGGCCTTGCATGGGTATAAAGCTCGGCGATTTCCGGATGCGGCTCGGCCTTCCAGGCTGCCTCGAGTATCTTCGAGCCCTTGCGCACATCGTTCTGCTTGAACAATGCGGCAGCCGCGGCAACGGCGGCGGGCGCGAAGTCCGGCCGCAGCTTGTTGGCCTCGATCGCCGCAGTCCTGGCGGCGGCGGGATCGCTGTCGGCAAGCGCCTGCGCCTTGGCGGTCAGCAGCACGGCGCGGCGGCGGTTGGCGGCATCGCGTTCGATCTGCCGTGTCGATTTCTGCGCGTCGACCAGTTTCAGGGCGCCGTCCCAGTCGCCGCGCGCGGTCAGCTCTTCCAGCGTCGATTCCGCTGCCCAGGCCAGCTGCGGCGCCATCACCGCGGCACGGCCGGCATAATGCCTGGCGGCGTTGCGGTCGCCAAGCCGTTCGGCTTCCAGATAAAGCCCGCGCAAGCCTAGCAGCCGCATTTCGGGATCGTCGAGCATGCTCTCGAATTTCTGTCGCGCGCCTTCATGATCGCCTTCGAGCAGCGACGCCTGCGCTTCCAGCAGGTGGATCAGCGGCTCCTGGTCGGAACGGATCAGCTTGGCGGCTTCCTTGGTCTTCTTGCGGGCCAGCGCGCCATCACCGGCGCCGGCGGCAATCATGCCGGTCGACAGCGCCTGATAGCCACGATCGCGGCGGCGGACACGGAAATAGCGCGAGATGGTGTAGGGGCTGTTCCACAGCGACTTGAGCAGCCACCACAGGATCATCACCGCGGCGACCACGGCAACGACGGCCACCGCCGCCACCATCAGGCTGACCTGGTATTGATAGCCGTTAAAAGTGACGACCATGTCGCCCGGCCGGTCGGCCAGCCAGGCAAAGCCCAGCCCGAGCGCGAAAACGACGATGAGGAAGGCGAGCAGGCGGATCATTGTGTTGCCCTCATGCCTTCATCGCGCCCGAGATCAGCGCATCGACCTGGGTTTCGACCTCGATGCGTGCCTTCAGCTTGCCGACAAAGTCCGCGCCAGCGGCCTTGGCGGCCTCGGGCAGCGTTTCATACTCGCTGAGTGCCTTCGCGTAGTCGCCCTGGTTGACCGCCGCCTCCATGCGCGCGACGGTTTCCGGTGCGCCGGCGCCTTCGACGGCGCCGATCGGCCTGACCTTGACCAGCGATTCGGCGCTCGACATCAGATTCTGCAGGAAGCCGGCATTCTCATCGACGGGCGTCGCGGCAGTGACCATGGCATTGGCGGCGGCATCAGCCTGCGATGCGATCTCGGCGCGGGTCGGAACGCCCTTTTCAGCATAGGGGCGCAGTGCCGCAAGCTGCGGCGCATCGGGCGAAATCGCCGCGAGGGTTTCGAGTTCGGCCGAAAACGGCCCGCCACGCTCGAGCGCCGCTTTCAAGGCCGACGCCGCGATGGCAAGCGCAACCTTCGGCTGCCCCGCCGCCGCCTCGACCTTGCCGGACAGCTGCGACACAGACT
>NZ_RZPQ01000401.1:0-3799 GCF_003999135.1 Mesorhizobium sp. M7A.F.Ca.CA.004.06.1.1
GCCCATCCCGACCAGCCAATCGCCGTCGCGCATCGAGCCGACCGTGGGATCGCGTTTCGACCAGCCAAAGGCCTCGGACGCCTGGTCATAGCACTTGATGAGTGAGCGGCTGGAAAATGGCTTGCCTCCGATCGGCTCCTTCTCCGGTTCATTGATGCGACGAAACTCGACAGGATCCATGCCGAGGGCCACGGCCATTTCGTCCATGGCGTTTTCCAGCGCGTAGACATAAGGCGTCTCCGGCGGCGATCGCATGTAGCCAGGAGTGTTGCGGTCGGCATGAACCAGCGAAACATGCGTCAGAACGGAGCCGTAATTGTACATGCGCGCGGTGGCTGACGTGCCGCCGACGACATAAGGGTCAGGGCGTGACGTCACCTCCCAGGCCTCATGTCCGAACGCCGTGATGCGGCCGTCCTTGCCGGCGCCCATGCGGATCCGATGCCGCGTTTCGGCTCGATAGGTCTGCGTACCGAAGGCTTGCATGCGATTGACGACGCAGCGAACCGGCCGGCCGATGCGCCGCGCCGCGACGGCAACGATCGCAGTGCGTGCCGTCATCGGCCCCTTGGAGCCGAAGGCGCCGCCGATATAGGGACTGACGATCCGCACATTGGCCGGATCGAGCTTCAATTGGCGTGCCAGTTCCACCTTCCAGCCCGTAACATTCTGGCTGGGCTCGTGGATCGTCAACTGGTCGCCCTGCCATATGGCTGTGGTCGAAAACAGCTCGATCGGATTATGATGCTGGGTCGGCGTCGAATACTTTTCGTCGATCTTCACCGTCGCATCCGCCCAGGCGGCGTCGAAGTCACCGGCCTTCGCATCCTCCTTGAACATCGGGCTTTTGCCGGCAGCCGGTTCCATCTTCACGCCCTTGGAATCAAAGCTGGCGCTGGGCCGTTCGTCCTCGTAGTCGGCGCGGATCAACATCGCTGCCTCCTCCGCCGCCTCGAAGCTTTCGGCGACCACCAGAGCGATGATCTGACCATCGTGAAAAACCGTCTTGTCGTGCAAAGGCCCAATCGAACTTGCGCCGGTGTTGCCGAATTTCGGCATGTCGGTCTTGTCCAGATCGCCATAAGTGACGATGTCCAGCACACCGGGTACGGCCCTGGCGTCTTTCGTGTGAAGTTCGGAAACCTTGCCCCGCGCAATGCTGCTGGTGGCAAGGGCACCGTGGGCGACGTTGGCGGTGACGATGTCGGCGGGATAGCCGGCCTGTCCGGTAACTTTTAGCCGGGCGTCAATGCGAACAACGGGATCGCCCTGGTTTTCCCTTGGAGCGGGTGCAGCTTGGTTCATGGCTCAGCCCTTCATATCCCGGGTTTCGAGCAGCGCCCGCACCAGCGTGCGCTTGCCGAGCGGTATCTTGAATGCGTTATGCTCGCGCGGTCTGGCATCGGCGAAAGCAGCCTCTGCGGCCTCCTGCGCCGTGGCTTCGTCAAGCACTTTGCCCTGTAGCGTGTCCTCTGCTTCGCGCGCACGCCACGGCACCGTCGCCAGTCCGCCGAGCGCAATGCGCGCACTCCTTACCGTCTCGCCATCCATGTCGAGCGCGACAGCCGCGGACGCCAGCGCAAACGCGTAGGATTCGCGATCGCGTATCTTCAGATAGCGCGACCGGCTGGCCCACCGTGCGAGCGGCACTTCGATGGCGGTAATAAGCTCGTCGGCGGCCAGATCCGTCTCGATGTCGGGCGTCTCGCCCGGCCGTCTATGCAGCTTGGCAAAAATGAGCGTGCGCCTTCCCCGCGAACCTTCGACATCGACGGTGGCGTCCAGCGCAACCAGCGCCTGCGCGAAATCACCATGATACGTGGCAATGCAGGCATCGCTCGTACCCAGCACGGCATGCTGGCGATTGGACCCTTCCATCGCAGCGCAGCCGGAGCCCGGTTCGCGCTTGTTGCACGGCCAAGATATCTCTCGAAAATACTCGCAGCGCGTACGTTGCAGCACATTGCCGCCCAGGCTCGCCATGTTGCGAAGCTGACCGCTGGCAGCGAATTTCAGGCTGTCGGCGAGGACCGGGCAACGGCGCCTGACATCATTGTTGTCGGCTGCTTCACCCATACGGACCAGCGCACCAAACCGGATCTTATCATCGTCTATCCTGATCTGCCGCAAGGCCGGCTCGGCAAGAGAGTTGAGGTCGAGCAGTCGCTCCGGCCGCGCGACACCGAGCTTCATGTAGTCGGCCAGATTGGTGCCGCCGGCGATGAACTGCGTGTCGGCACCGGTTGGCGGAACATGCACGGTATCGGGACGGGACGCCATGGCGATTGCCGCGGAGACGCTGGTTGGTCTTTCATATACGAATGGGTGCATCCTAAGCCCTCCTGGTCTCGTCGCGTGCCTGGACGATCGCGGCAACGATGTTGGGATAGGCCGCGCAGCGACATAGATTGCCGCTCATATATTCGCGAATATCGTCTTCCGACCCAGCATGGCCTTCGTTGATGCAACCGATGGCGGACATGATCTGACCCGGTGTGCAATAGCCGCATTGAAAGGCATCGTGGTCGACGAAGGCCTGCTGGACCGGATGCAATTCCCCTTCCGCCGAAGCCAGGCCTTCCACCGTTGTGATCTCTCGGCCCTGGTTCATGACGGCAAAGCTCAGGCAGGACAGTACCCGCTTTCCGTCGATCAGCACCGTGCAGGCACCACACTGACCGTGATCGCAACCTTTCTTGGTGCCGGTCAGGCCGACATGGTCGCGCAGCGCGTCAAGCAGGCTGGTTCGATTGTCGAGCGCGAGGTTGTAGGTCTGCTTGTTGATACGCATCGAAACCGCCGACAAATCGCGCGGTTCGGCCGGTTTTGCGGACGCGGGCTGGGCAGCTCTCGTCGGGGAATTTACAAGCGGCATCACCGCCGCCGCCGAAACAGAGGCCGTCATGAACATGCGTCTGCTCAGGCCACTGGAAGTCTTGGCATCGGACATGGCTGGCTCCGGGCTGGCTGGGTCTCAAGCGGCCCAAACCACTCGCGGAGGGCAAAGTTCCCTCCTCACGAGCCTGTGATCCTTTTTTCTGTCGGCGGGATCGACGCAATCGGAACCTCCCCGGTCAAGCGATGGTTGTGTGCCAACAGCGGGAAGGAGGCGATCATGAGCGATGGTCGGCATGGCAAGGACCGTGACAATGGACCCGTATTCTCTGCGGATCAGGCGAGACAAGGCGATATCATCCTGCGAACGCGCACGCGTCGGGTCGTCTTCATAGCCGGCTTGGTCGGCGTCGTGATCCTGGCCCTCGTCGTGAGGTTGGCAATCGGCTGAACCAATCCCCCTCGCCTTGCTGCTGCACTCTCCCCGGCCCGAAAGGCGCTAGCTTGCGCGGCGCGGCGGTGTTTGGCCATGCATCGCGATGCGCCATTGGCTACGCGACTTCTGTTGGAACCAGCGCGTCGAGTCGACGTTCAGCCCTTATTCAACAGGAGGAACAGGCCGTGCCACGAGGCGAGAAATCGAAATACACTGACAAGCAGGAGCGCAAAGCCGACCACATTGCCGAAGGCTATGAGAAGCGCGGGGTTTCCGACAAGGAGGCAGAGCGGCGCGCATGGGCTACCGTCAACAAGGACGATGGCGGCGGCAAGAAGGAAGGCGGTTCCGGCCGCGGCAAACACACGGGCCATCCAGCGGCGCACAAAGGCGGCAAAAGCGGCGGCAAGGCATCGGCATCACGGTCTGCCGCAAGCCGATCGGAATCGGCAAAGAAAGCTGCGGCGACCCGCAAGCGCAATGCGGAACACCGCGCACATTGATATGAGGCCGGCACTGAATGCGGCG
>NZ_RZPQ01000401.1:3809-5347 GCF_003999135.1 Mesorhizobium sp. M7A.F.Ca.CA.004.06.1.1
GTGGTGCTCGACCCAGGCGAAGAAGCGTTCGCGGCACTGACCGCCTTCGCGGTCGACCAGGAGATCGGCAGCGCGTCCTTGACCGCCATAGGGGCTTTCGAGAAAGCCACGGTGGGCTGGTTCGATCCGGCCTCGAAGACCTACCGCAAGATCCCTGTCGACGAACAGTGCGAGGTTCTGAGCGCGATCGGCGATGTCGCACTGGGTGACGACGATAAGCCCAGCCTGCACGTCCATGCGGTCCTTGGATCGAGTGACGGCACCACTCGGGGTGGACATCTGCTTGACGGCATCGTTCGGCCAACGCTCGAAATCACCCTGGTGGAAGCACCCGGTCATCTACGTCGCAGCAAGCGTCCGGAGCTCGGTGTCGCACTCATCGATCTTGACGATTGATCTCCAGCCCCTCCACCCGTGCTCACGCTTTCTCGTTCCGCTCAGTTGATGCTGTGTCCGGCGGCGCTTCCCAGCCAAACACGCTGCGCCCGCCAAGCAGATGCGACTGGTCGAATTCTCCCGCGACAATTTCCTTCAGGCTGGGGCCGGTCACGTATCGTTCGACTTGCCGCGACTGATCGTCGAGCCGCCTCAAGGCACCGATTTCTTCATCGCGACCGAGCTTTGCCTTCTGCACGGCCGACTTCAGAACCCCGATCGTCTCGTCATAGACCTTCAGCGGTACCGGAAATGGATGCCTGTCCTTGCCGCCATGCGCCAGCGAGAAGCGGCCGGGATCGGAAAACCGGCAAGGCGCGCCATGCACCACCTCGGCAACGAGGGCCAGCGCGCGCACCGTACGCGCGCCGACGCCGGGGACCAGAAGGAGCTCGGCGAAATCGGTGGGACCGCGGTTCGCGGCGGCTGCGATATTGCCGTGAAGACGATGCATGACGACATCGCTTTCGCGAACATCATGGTGGGCCGGCATGACCAAATGCGGCAGCAGCGGCTGCTCCGGTTCTTGCCGGCGCGTCGGCTCCGCGCAACGCTCCAATGCTGCAAGCTCGCCCAGGATGCGATCGGGTCCGAGGTCTTGCAAAAGGTTCAGTTGCCCTTGGCGCGACGCGTCGGCGCGCCTGTCGGTCAGGTTGACGATCTCACCTTGATGGACGCCCTCGATGGCGGCATGCGGCTGCTCGACAAAACTCTTGAGGCCCTCGGAGAGCCAATGGTAGCGGCGCGCCACCTTGCTGTCACCGTTCATGCCTTGCTGCACCACGACCCAGCGACCGTCATCGGTGACGATGAAACCATGCAGGTAAAGATCGAAACCGTCCTGGACCGCGGCGCTGTCGACTTTGGCGACAAGCCGGCTGACGGTGGCAAGGCCCGCCCCGTCGAAGCCGACGCGTTGGCCGATGGCCTCCAGCTCATGCGGGGTTTTGCGCGAATGCGCGCCGCGACCACCGCAGACATGAATGCCGAGCTCGCCGGAGAGCGGCGTGAGGCCACGCTTCAAAGCGCCCACGACGCTGGTCGTGATCCCCGACGAGTGCCAATCCATGCCCATGACAGCACCAAAGGACTGGAACCAGAAT